>NZ_VMMH01000050.1:0-244 GCF_013277115.1 Streptococcus sp. 714 | reverse complement strand
ACTTCAGCTTTCGCTGCTGCTTTTTCATCGTCTGACAATTTAGCATTCTTATCAATTGACGCAATCTTAGCTTCTGATGCTGCTTGGATAGCTTCTAGCGCTTTCTCTTTTCCTACTGGACTTACTGCTTCAATTGCTTTAACTCCTGTAGTTTGAGCACCATCTACGCCTTCTTGATCTTTCGCTTCATTGATGGCATTGACTGCGGCGAGGGCAGCTTTCGCTACTTCAGCTTTCGCTGCTG
>NZ_VMMH01000049.1:0-375 GCF_013277115.1 Streptococcus sp. 714 | reverse complement strand
TGCTGTTGATCCGTCTGGGAAGGTTACAGTTGTTGTTCCATCGTTACCTACTTCAACTTTCGTTGCTGTTGGGTTAGCTTTCTTAACGGCTTCTTCTACTTTAGTTTTTTCTGCGTCTGTTAAGTTTGCTGGATCTTTAACTGGAGTTACTTCTGGATCTACAAGACCATTTGAGTCAGCTGTTTTAGCTGTCTTCTCTGGTGTTAGTTTTGCTGTTGATCCGTCTGGGAAGGTTACAGTTGTTGTTCCATCGTTACCTACTTCAACTTTCGTTGCTGTTGGGTTAGCTTTCTTAACGGCTTCTTCTACTTTAGTTTTTTCTGCGTCTGTTAAGTTTGCTGGATCTTTAACTGGAGTTACTTCTGGATCTACAAG
>NZ_VMMH01000005.1:0-10271 GCF_013277115.1 Streptococcus sp. 714 | reverse complement strand
TGAAGAGATTTTCGAAGAGTATGAAACAGTATTGTTTACAAAGATTATCCTACTTCTCCCTTTAATTTGCTACATGGAATAGACTATCAATTCAAAAAGAAGAATCTATAAACTCCATTTAGAGATAATCAAACAGATCTATCCACAAGTTGTTGATAACTCCTGTGAATTACCCAATTTTTAGGAACCATTTCACTCTCAGTTGTCTATTATCTCTAAGGTTAATGAGCTATTCCCACTCTTATAAATCTGTGGAAAAGTCTGATAATCACTTCATGTTCATACAAACTGTAATTTTTAAGAAACAAGGTCAAATCTTACACAAGCGCAAAAACCATCTCTCTGAATATTCATTATTACTGTATATCAGAAATAGTTTGTATTCACAAATCTTTCTAGTTATTCCCTTATCATTCCAAATTAAGGAAAACAACATACAATAATTTTAGTTAAATGTATATCAATGTTCTTTGCTTTTCTTAACAAACGCAATGCAAAAAGAGCCTGTTGCCAAGCTCTTTAGTCTATTATTTCTTCTCAGCACGGAGGGCTGACAAGATTTGTGTACGGATATCATCTACCCCATTTGGCGTATTTGGTAGAAAAATGGTTTGATTTCCTTTAGAAGCAAAGGTATTCAAGGTATCCAAGTACTGGTTGGTCAAGAGGATGGACATGATTTGTTCTTCTGTCATGCCAACATTGGCTTCCTTGAGTTCTGTGATAGACTCTGCCAGTCCATCCACAATGGCTTTACGTTGTTGGGCAATCCCCACACCATGAAGGCGATCTTTTTCTGCTTCGGCTTCAGCTGCAGTGACGATTTTAATCTTATCGGCTTCCGCCAATTCTTGCGCTGCGACCCGCTTACGTTGCGCCGCATTGATTTCATTCATGGATTGCTTGACTTCTGCATCTGGCTCAACCTTTGTAATCAAGGTTTTCACGATAATATAACCGTAAGTAGTCATTTCTTCTGCTACTTGGTGTTGAACCTCAAGGGCAATCTCGTCTTTTTTCTCAAACAATTCATCCAAGGTTAATTTGGGAACAGAAGAGCGAAGGGCGTCTTCGATATAAGATTTAATCTGAGATTCAGGACGCATGAGTTTATAGTAGGCATCTGTCACGCTCTGCTCATTGACACGGTACTGAGTCGCCACATTCATCATAACGAACACATTGTCCTTGGTCTTAGTCTCAACCACAATATCGCTTTGCAATAAGCGCAACTGAATCCGCGCTGCAATCGAGTCAATCCCAAAAGGCAAGCGAATGTGAATACCGCTATTGGCAACCTTTTGGTATTTCCCAAAGCGTTCAATAATCGCCACCGACTGCTGACGAACCACATAAACTGTACTCAGTGTGACTATCACCAATAGGAGCACACAAACCACCACAAAAATCATCAAAAATGTTGCCATTATCGTGACCTCCATCATTATTTTTTCCTGTATTATAGCACATTTAAAGAAGGTTGTGCAGTTTTTACTGCGATTTTTCCTGAAATGTCAATAATTAGAGGTGAAACTACATTTCAAGTTAGTAATCGCTTTTTTCATTACATTAACTTCTATAGAATCTACATCAATAGTCAGGGAATAACTTGCCTTAACTTTTCCCTCGTGCTATACTAGTGATTGAAATTAATAATAGGAGATATTTCATGAAAACAGCAAAAACTACTGTTACCATCCTTTCTGCACTTGCTTCTGTCGTCTTATTGGCTAGTTGTGCAACAAAGTCTACAGAAACACAGACAAACAATAATAGCTCATCTGACAATCAGATTACAATGACATATGACCAACTACGGTCAAGAGAAAACACTATGTCAACCCTTTGGTACCAAAAATCAGCTGAAACTAAAGCTTTATACATACAGGGTTATAACGTTGCAACAAATCACCTAAAGGAATTGCTCAAAACAGAATCAGACAAACCTTACTCTATCGTTTTAGACTTGGATGAAACTGTCCTAGATAATAGCCCTTATCAAGTACAAAATGTCAAAGACGGTACAGCATTCACACCCGAAAACTGGGATGTTTGGGTTCAAAAAGCTGCAGCAAAAGCTGTCCCAGGTGCCAAGGATTTTCTTCAGTTTGCTGATCAAAACGGTGTGCAAATCTACTATATTTCTGACCGCTCAGCTAATCAAGTAGATGCTACCATTAAAAATCTTGAAAGTGAAGGAATTCCTGTTCAAGGACGTGATCATCTCATGTTCTTAGAAAGTGGTGTAAAATCCAAAGAAGGTCGTCGCCAAAAAGTTCAAGAAAAAACAAATCTTATCTTATTATTTGGTGATAACCTCGTAGACTTTGCAGATTTTTCTAAGACTTCTGAATCTGACCGTGATAAACAACTTGAAGAATTGCAAAAAGAATTCGGTGAAAAATTCATCATCTTCCCAAATCCAATGTACGGATCATGGGAATCAGCTGTATACGGCGGTAACAAACTAGATGCTAAAGGTCAAGTAGAAGAACGCCAAAAAGCCTTGCAAGGTTTTGATAAATAAAACAAATAAGCTGATTCTACATAAAATTAGGCTAACTTACAATCTTCAAAAAGTGGATAGGAAGGAATTCTGATAATCAGAAAACTTTCCTATCCACTTTTATAATTTATATAACACCAAGCTTTTATACATCTGATACTATACGTTTTTTGATTTTAAAGATTTTTTGCCTATCCCCTATATTTCAAGAATTAAGTAATGTTGATGATCTAAATTTATTGTGATATACTATTTTTGTCATCGGTTACCGATTACGTTCCTTACGGTTCGTGAGAGGAGGTGAAACTAATGAACCTTGCCCCAGAGCTCGTTCTTACTATTGTAGCGGACGTCATAGCAGGAATTATCTTGTATTTCGTCTGCAAATGGCTAGATGGTAAGAAGTAGACCGAATGACTAGCCTATAAACACCCGTTAAATCGCTAAGATACGTCAAAAAATCCCTTAACTACTGCAATAGTTAAGGGATTTGGTGTTCTAATGAACCTTACCCATTAGATTTATTCTAACACACAAGCGCTAAGATTTCAAGAATTTTATTCATTGTTTAAAATTCCTTAGGTATCTGAAAGGTATATAATGAAGTTACCATCTAGTACCAAAAAACCGACTAGCTCCTATGAACTAGTCGGTTTCTCATCAATGTACCAACATTTCTTGGGCGATTTCTTGGCCAGATAGGTTATCTGGGTAGTAGGTTGGCCAGTTATCCATTTCTTCAAAGAGAGCTTCTTGGCTTGTGCCTCCAAAGAAGATATGGAAATGTTCTGCCTTAACTGGGGCGATATTGTGGTCACTAAACTGAACATACTTGAATTGTCCAGCATCCTCATCTGTCGCTTCAAATAGGAAGCGCACGCCACGATTACCTTTCTTGTAATTCAAGATTTTCTTACCAACATACTTGTAGGTGAATTTCCTACTTTGTCCACCTTGAACAAATTCCATAGTATTATCAGCAATGTTGATCTTAGTGACATCTGTCTGATAGCCTTTTGTATAGTAAGCCTTGTACTCAGCCTGGGTCATCTTACCAGTCAACTTAGCCTTGTAGTCAAAGATTTGATCCAACGTGCCATCTTCAAGGAAAGGATAGACTGATTGCCAGTTACCTACATAGTCACTCAAGGTGCGGTCCTTGACATCTGCATCCTCAAAGTAACCATTTTGAACTGTCTTCGTATCCTCTGCCTTTTCAGGTTCGATTGCTGGGCCTTCTTGGTCCGTTGTTTGTTTCAGAGCCTTGAGGTTTTTCTCCATCACGGAAATGTAGTTTTCTCCAGCCTTGGTATCCTCTTCTGTCAGACTTTCTAAAGGATTGAGGACATCTGTTTTGACACCTGCTTCTTTTGAAAGTGTGTTAGCAAGGGCTTGTGAAGCATTTTCTTCAAAGTAGATATAGGCAATTTTATTTTTCTTGACATACTCTGTCAATTCTGCCAAGCGAGCAGCTGATGGCTCAGCATCTGGAGAGATTCCTGAGATTGCGACTTGTTTGAGTCCATAGTCTAAGGCCAGATAGTTAAAGGCTGCGTGTTGCGTTACAAAACTCTTTTGTTTGGCTTGAGACAAGCCTTCTGCATAAGCCTTATCCAAGGCTTGCAATTTTTCGATATAGGCAGCAGCATTCTTCTCAAAGGTCTCTTTTTTATCCGGATAATCTGCTGATAAGCTGTCACGGATGTGCTCTACTAGTTTAATGGCACGAACTGGTGATAACCAAACATGGGGATCGTACTCATGGTGATGGCCTTCTTCTCCATGGTCATGGTCGCCCTCTTCTTCCTCGCTACCTGGCAAGAGCAACGTATCGCCTGTCGCCTTGATGGTTTTCACTTTTTTCTTATCCAAAGTATCTAGCAATTTAGGAACCCATGTTTCCATGTTTTCATTTTCATAAACGAAGGTATCTGCGTCTTGGATTTTGGCAACTGCCTTGGCAGAGGGTTCGTATTCATGGGGTTCAGTACCAGCACCGATGAGGAGTTCTACATTAGCCGTATCTCCTGCGACTTGCTTGGTAAATTCATAGACAGGGTAAAAGGTTGTCACGATATTTAGTTTGCCATCTGCCTGCTTTTGATTGGAACAAGCCACTAAAAACAAGGCACATAGACTGGCTAGCAATAAGCTAATTTTTTTCACGTTCATCTCCTATTTGATAAAACGTCTTACTAAACTGATCAGTAAAAAGACAGTTACAAAAATAATGGTAATACTTGCACTTGCAGGTGTTTCTGCATAGTAGGAAATGTAAAGTCCTGCTACCATTCCCAAAAATCCAATAGCACTGGCAAGCAGCATAACCGATTTAAAGTTTTTCCCCAGACGCAGGGCAATACTAGCTGGCAAGACCATGATGGTCGATACCAGAAGAGCTCCTGCAGCTGGAATCATAAGGGCAATGGCCACCCCCGTCACCATGTTAAAAAGAATGGACATGGTACGAACGGGCAAGCCATCCACAAAGGCCGTATCCTCATCAAAGGTTAAAATGTACATCGGACGAAGAAAGAGGAAGGTCAAAATCAAAACAACCGCCGCAATGACAAAGAGGGAAATAACCTGCTCTTCGCTGATAGTCACAATTGAACCAAAAAGGTACTGGTCCAAACTCATTGAACTAGAGCTTTTACCCTTGCTCATGACAATCAGAGAAACAGCTAAACCTGTTGACATGAGGATAGCTGTCCCGATTTCCATAAAGCTCTTGTAAACCGTACGGAGATACTCCAGAAAGACCGCCGCAATCAAGACAATGGCAATAGTGGAAATAGTCGGAGAAATCCCTAGGACCAGACCAAAGGCTACACCTGAAAGCGAGACGTGGCTGAGGGTATCACTCATCAAACTCTGACGACGCAAGATAAGGAAGGTTCCAAGAACTGGCGAGAAAAGACTCATGGCAATAACGGCCAGAAAGGCACGCTGCATAAAGTCATAAGATAATAAACTAAGCATGGCCCACCTCCTGATCATTCTCATGAACGTTGAAACAACGCCATGGCGAGTCTTGGTTACGAACTAGATGAATATTGCGATCCGCATAGTCCTTAACTTCTTCAGGATCATGAGTAATCATCAACACAGCCTTACCGTGATGATGGGCACTGTGGTGCATGAGTTCGTAAAATTCATTTTTACTTCCTGCATCCATCCCCGTTGTCGGTTCATCTAGGATAAACACATCTGGATCAGAAGCAAACATACGCGCAATTACCGCTCGCTGCTTTTGTCCTCCAGATAGAGACCCCAAGCGTTTGTCTCGATGTTCCCACATACCAACTGAGTCCAGACTGGCCTTGATATGCTCCTCATCATGAGCATTTAAACGACGGAACCAACCTTTTCGCGGATAGCGACCCGACTTGACAAATTCATAAACCGTACTTGGAAAACCAGCATTAAAACTGGCAATCTGCTGAGGAAGATAAGCTATTCTCAATTTCTTACCCTGCGTATTTGTCTTTGAAATGCTCACCTTTCCAATACGTGGCTGAAGGATTCCAAGACTGGCCTTGATCAGTGTCGTCTTAGCTGCCCCATTCTCCCCTGTCAAGGTAACAAACTCCCCACTATCAAC
Organism: Streptococcus sp. 714; assembly: GCF_013277115.1. Taxonomy (GTDB): domain Bacteria; phylum Bacillota; class Bacilli; order Lactobacillales; family Streptococcaceae; genus Streptococcus. Next base: position 4,161 of record NZ_VMMH01000005.1, on the reverse strand, counting down.
ACTATAATTGATATGTTCAAGAACGGGCTCCTTATCATAATAGAAGGATAAATCCTCTACCGTAATATATCTCATTATTTGATTTCTCCTACTAAAGCAGTCAAAAACCGCTGAATCACTTTTTGTTCATTTGGAGTAAACTGAGTCGCCACTTGTTCATAAGTTAAAAGTGTATGCTCATGGTGATGATGATGTTCCTCAGCGATTGGACGAGCCAAATCAGTCAACTGATAAAAAATCACACGCGCATCCTTAGGATCTTTAGATGTTTCCAACATCCCTTCCTTGACCAAAGACTTAATGGCCTTGGTAACTGCCGCCTGACTGACATTGAGGCGACGGGCCAACTCTGAATTTGTTAAAGATTCCTCTGACAAAAGCATGAGGATATGCTCCTGGGTATTGGTCAGGGCTACCTCGCTAGTGCAATGACCTATTAGGATTTCATGCTGATTTTCTGCCTGCAAAATCACCTCATTCAAAAAAGCATCGATAGCCTTCGCTAGCTGTCTCATATCTGACTCCTTTCCTTCTAGATTTCTCCATTTTTAAGAGAAAAATACTATTCTTTAGAATTTTATTTACCAGTTAATTATATCACAAGCAAAAAAAGAGTCAAGGAAAAGAGCTGTAAAAACGTTTCCCTAGACTCCTATAGATTTGAAATTTAACTTATTTTTGCTGTGATTTTCGACTTACAAAGATACCTGCTAACCCTGCAACCATTCCCATCAAAAGTAAGAAAATAGACTGTTCACTTCCTGTATTTGGAAGAACTTTTTATGAAACAACTTCCTTCTTGCTAAATTGACCTGCCACCTCATAAGAGAGTTTTACAGTAGTATTTGCATCACCTGTAGCTGCATCCGCTTGAGACGTTTCTATAGGCAGACTGAAGTTTTTAGAATCGACAGAAATCGTCCGTGAATTTGGATTAAGCTTTTCATACTGACTCAAATCAGCGGTTTTCAAATATTCTTCAAAGGCTGTATCCATAGAAGGACCTTCTTCTCGCGCACCACCTAACATGGTGTAGCCATCGCCACCTGCAGCTAGGAAATCATTGGTTGCAAGGTAGTAAGTTTTTGCAAGGTCTAGAAGATCATAACGACCAGTCGCGCGGTTTTTAACCTGGATTGCTAAAACACGTTTTCCTGATGGTAGGTTGGTATCATAGTAGACCTTCACACCTGAAACTTGCAAAAAGCCACCACTTGGCTCTAACAATGGTTGTCCGTTCTTATCCAAGACCTTCTTGCTATCCTTATCAACCTGCAAGGTCGATCCAAGTGATTTTTCAAACATATCCAATACTTGTTGCCCAGTCACTTGAATTTGTGAAATAGTGTTCCCAAATGGAAGAACAGCAATGACATTTCCTTTAGTGATCGGTTTTCCTTTTGCAATTGTTTCACGCAAACCACCACCATTTGTCACAGCGATGTCAGTCGGATGGCTAAATCCTGTCTGACCATACTGATAGAGGGAATCTGCTACGACGTTTCCGAGGTTAGTTTCACGGACTCGAACCTTTTCCCGGTCACCGTTGAGTTCTACTGGGCTATTTGAAACGACTTCAACAGCATTTTCAGCATCGTATTTTTGTTTAATATCTTTGACTAGCTTTTCAACAGTTGAATTAGCTGGTAATTTTTTAGCATCAGTAACTGCAATCTGAGTTGGATTACCCAAAAGCTGACGTGATTTATAGATAACCTTCCCTACATTATGAAGGTAGCTTCCTGTCTGGTTATAGGTAACATTTTCCCCATAGGTTGTTGATTCTACTGTATGAGAGTGACCATCGATTACTGTTACGCGTTTTCCTTTCAAGCGAGGATTTTTTGACAAGGCTTCAACCAAGGTTGAACCACGCCATTCGACTGGGGTTGTAGTATCAACACCCAAGTGAGCGAGGACGACATAGTGTTTGTAATCCTTACCTTCGGTACTTGCCTTAGCTTGCACTTCTTCAATAACCTTATTCACCTCTGTGATTGGATCTGTAAAGGTTACTCCTTTGACATTTTTAGGGTGAGTTTTAGTTGCTGTTTCAGGTGTTGTCACACCAATCACAACAAACTCATCACCTTCTACAGTCTTATCTTTATCAACGATTGTAGAAGCTTCAAAGAGACGGGCTCCATTGATGTAGGTATTTGAACTAAGTAATGGAAATTTCAAGATTTCCTTGTATTTCTTAGCTTCATCTAAACCAAAGTCAAACTCATGGTTTCCTACTGCCATGGCATCATACTGCATCTGATTGAGAATTTCGGCTCGTGCTTCACCCTTTGTAGAGTTTGAAATCGGTAAACCTTGGAAAGCGTCTCCAGCATCTACGACGAGAGTAGTTTGATTTGATTTCGCGCGTTCCTGCTCGATGACTGTCGCTAGCTTAGCATCTCCAATAACGCCATTTTCCTCTACAATACGACCATGAACATCATTGGTATGGTAAGATAACGGTATCTTTTTCTTCGCTTTTAGAAGATTCAACAGGAGCTTGCTTGCCTTCCGCTGATTCAGCAGTTATGGTAGTCGTCGCCTCTGTTGTTGGAGTTGCAGGAGTTGCTACAGCAGATGACTTCTCTGTAAAACTAGCTGTTTCATCAGCATAAGCATGCCCTGCCAATAAGGTTGGGGGCAATAGGACTGTCGACAAGACAGGTAACAAGAAACGTTTATTCATTTTTTAATCCCTTTCTTTTTCTAATTCACACTATATTATACGCTATTTACAAGATTTTTGAAACTTTCAACATATTTTTTTCTAAAATATTCGCCATTTAGCAAAAAGCCTAAACTAAAAAATTCGGCTCTATACTATTTGTAGTTGGTAAATCCCTTGTAGATATTATGGAGCCTATTTTATTGTAGAAAAAAGTCCCATATGGCCTATAATGAAAAGCGATCAAACAACTCATTAGAAAGAATCATATGGAACCATTACATTTTATCACAAAACTACTCGATATTAAAGACCCTAATATCCAGATTCTAGACATCATCAATATGGATACACACAAGGAAATCATCGCTAAACTGGATTACAATACCCCATCTTGTCCTGATTGCGGAAGCCAAATGAAGAAATATGACTTTCAAAAACCGTCGAAAATTCCTTACCTCGAAACGACTGGTATGCCTACTAGAATTCTTCTGAAAAAGCGTCGTTTCAAGTGCTATCATTGCTCGAAAGTGATGGTCGCCGAGACCTCACTCGTCAAGGAGAATCATCAAATTCCTCGTATTATCAACCAAAAGATTGCGCAAAAGTTAATTGAAAAGACTTCTATGACCGATATTGCCCATCAGCTGTCCATTTCAACTTCAACTGTCATTCGCAAGCTCAATGACTTTCACTTTTAGTGTATCTGCCTGAGATTATGTCTTGGGACGTTGAAACAGTCAGGGAACTGACTGTTTCAATCGGGAGAAAAAGATGAGTTTCATTGCCCAAGACTTTGAAAAGCTCAATATCATCACTGTTCTTGAGGGGAGAACACAAGCTATCATCCGAAATCACTTTCTGCGCTACGAGCGAGCTGTTCGTTGTCAGGTGAAAATCATTACTATGGATATGTTTAGTCCTTACTATGACTTGGCTAGACAACTTTTCCCGTGTGCTAAAATCGTTCTAGATCGCTTCCACATTGTACAACATCTTAACTGTGCTATGAGCCGTATTCGTGTTCAAATCATGAATCAATTTGAGCGAAAATCTCATGAATACAAGGCTATCAAACGCTACTGGAAGCTCATCCAGCAAGATAGTCGTAAACTCAGCGATAAGCGATTTTATCGCCCTACTTTTCGTATGCACTTGACGAATAATGAGATTCTAGACAAGCTTTTGAGCTATTCAGAAGACTTGAGACACCACTATAATCTCTATCAGCTCTTGCTTTTTCACTTTCAGAACAAGAAGCCAGACAAATTCTTCGGACTCATTGAGGACAATCTAAAACAGGTTCATCCTCTTTTTCAGACTGTCTTTAAAACCTTTCTCAAGGATAAAGAGAAGATTGTCAACGCTCTTCAATTACCCTATTCCAACGCAAAATTGGAAGCGACTAATAATCTCATTAAACTCATCAAACGAAATGCCTTTGGTTTTCGGAACTTTGAAAACTTCAAAAAAAGGATTTTTATCGCTCT
>NZ_VMMH01000048.1:0-293 GCF_013277115.1 Streptococcus sp. 714 | reverse complement strand
TCTATCTTTAGTCCAGCCTTCATGTAAAACTTTATTAATCATTTCTTGCTTTAAATCAGGAGAATAGTAACGATTTTTTCCTTTTTTGACGAACTCTATTCCATAACGATCAATCAATTTAATCATGTACCTAATATTAGAATTGTTTATCCCAAATTTATTTGAAAGCTTCTCTATGCTATATCCTTGTTTTCTAAGTTCATAGATCTGAACTTTATCATCATAAGTTAATTTCATAATAAAAACACCCCAAAAGTTAGATTTTTTCTGTCTAACTTTTGGGGTGCAGTTCA
>NZ_VMMH01000047.1:0-293 GCF_013277115.1 Streptococcus sp. 714 | reverse complement strand
TCTATCTTTAGTCCAGCCTGCATGTAAAACTTTATTAATCATTTCTTGCTTTAAATCAGGAGAATAGTAACGATTTTTTCCTTTTTTGACGAACTCTATTCCGTAACGATCAATCAATTTAATCATGTACCTAATATTAGAATTGTTTATCCCAAATTTATTTGAAAGCTTCTCTATGCTATATCCTTGTTTTCTAAGTTCATAGATCTGAACTTTATCATCATAAGTTAATTTCATAATAAAAACACCCCAAAAGTTAGATTTTTTCTGTCTAACTTTTGGGGTGCAGTTCA
>NZ_VMMH01000046.1:0-420 GCF_013277115.1 Streptococcus sp. 714 | reverse complement strand
CGCACTTAACTCCAGAAGAGAAAAAACAAGTGGAAGACAAAGTCAAAGCGAAGAACCCAGGTAAGGAAGTCACTGTAGGCGAAGACGGCACCGCAACGTTGAAAGATCCAACAACCGGCATCAGTCACCAAATTCCAGGAAGTGACTTGGTCAACCAAGATTTCACCCCAGTGAAACCAGACGAGAAAGTTCCAGTTAAAGACAAAGCGCACTTAACTCCAGAAGAGAAAAAACAAGTGGAAGACAAAGTCAAAGCGAAGAACCCAGGTAAGGAAGTCACTGTAGGCGAAGACGGCACCGCAACGTTGAAAGATCCAACAACCGGCATCAGTCACCAAATTCCAGGAAGTGACTTGGTCAACCAAGATTTCACCCCAGTGAAACCAGACGAGAAAGTTCCAGTTAAAGACAAAGCGCACT
>NZ_VMMH01000045.1:0-1607 GCF_013277115.1 Streptococcus sp. 714 | reverse complement strand
CTGACGAAGTCAGTAACATCTCTACGGTAAGGCGACGCTGACGTGGTTTGAATTTGATTTTCGAAGAGTATTATTTTTTCCTACAAGTATTTATTCTCTCCTATCTATTTTATTATATTTTCACAAAAAAAGCGATTGTTTCCTTCACAATCGCTTCTTTCATTATTGAATCCATTCGCCATTATAATTGACAGAATAGCCGTCTACGGTCGTATTCACTGCTAAAGCACCTGAGCTATAAGCATAGTACCATTTGCCATTGACCTGGAACCAGCCTGTCTTCATATCGCCATTACTTGCATTTAGGTAGTACCAAGTTGAACCATCTTGATACCAGCCAGTTGCCATAGCTCCTGATGAACGAAGGTAGTACCACTTGTTGCCAAGGTTTTGCCAACCAGTTTTCATATCACCATTTTGAGCATCTAGATAATACCAAGTCGAACCTTCTTGATACCAGCCAGTTGCCATAGCTCCTGATGAACGGAGGTAGTACCACTTGTTGCCAAGGTTCTGCCAACCTGTTTGCATGATACCAGTTGTTGGATTGAGGTAGTACCAAGCTGAACCATCATTTATCCAACCTGCACGTCTTTCACCACCAATATAGTTTTCTCCATTAATTTCCGTTTTAGCTAGATAATACCAATTAGACTGGTCATAAAGCCAACCTGTCTCTAAAGAATGATTTTGATTAAAGTAATAGTTCGTGTAAAAACTCTTCTCTTCTTTATCTTCCGGGTTTGTACGTTTTTCCCCATACTTTCTTCCAACACTGTCTTTAGTTTTAACCTCTAATGCTTTCCAACCAACAAACTCTTGTAGAACTCCATTTTTGTCAAAGTAGTACCATTCTGGCATTGGGGAACCTTCTAATCTTATACCATTAGGGTAAGGACCAATTGTATATCCTTTAACTGGCATTGGAATGTACTGCCAACCAACAACCATTTCACCATTATAATCAAAATAATAGGTCTTGCCATCAATCACTCGCCAGTCCGTTTCTTTGATGTCACCCTTCTTGTAGTAGGTTCTACCATTTTCTTGGACAAATTGCCAACCTTCAGAATCATCTGCAAATACTACATTTGTAGCTAGAAAACCAAAGAAAAAGACTGCTAATGCGATTTGCATCAATTTTTTTAGTATTTTCATAAGATGTATCCTCCTGTAGAGATTGTAGCAAAAATTAAATTATATGTCAATATGACAGTCTTAAAATCATATAATAACGAAACATATTAAAAATGAAAACAGTAGTACACTTTGGTTTTGAAAATATTTTTAGAAATTATAGCATATTAAAGCTATAATAGTAAACTATGACTCCTAAAATATAGCATATTGAATCTAGAATACTACATTGTGGATGCTAAAATATTCCTAGAAATTAATTTGACTTTCCTAATTTATTTGTTCGCATCTTATTTCAATATACCATATTATATAGTGCTTACAGTTAGCCTTCAACTTCCTGAAATGCAAAAATCTCCTAGCAGGTTTTCCTGCTAGGAGATTTTCTTATGAGAGGTACTTGTTTAAGCTTTGAAAATCGGATTTATCATCTGACAATTATCAAATAATCGGCTCTATAATATTTGTAG
>NZ_VMMH01000044.1:0-1574 GCF_013277115.1 Streptococcus sp. 714 | reverse complement strand
GACTACTGGTGTCTTTTCACCTGGTGTTTTTGTATCTACTGGCTCCTTGAACTTAGCTGTTGTTCCTGAAGGAAGGTCTTTGAAGTTCGCAATTGAATCTTCTGCTTTTGGTGCGTCACCAACTTTAACAGTTTGGTCCTTAGCAGTCGGCGTATATTTGTCTGCTTCCCTAGCTGCTGGAGTAACTAAGTATGCTGCTGTAATCTTATCAGTAGACTTATCAGGATAAGTAATTACAAGATTTCCTCTTTGATCAACATTATATAAAGTGCCTGGAGGGAAACTTGCATTTGCTTTTTTAGTTGCTTCGATAATTTTATTTTTCTCGTCTTCAGAAATGTTTTTAAGATCAGAAACTTCTACCTTTTCACCTGGAACAGCATCAAGCTTCTTAGTAAGTTCCAAAACGGTAACTCTAAGGTCTCTCTTTACAAGTGCATTATTCTTACTTCTAACTGCGAAGGTCACAACAGTATCACCTGCTGGTTGGTCCCAAGCAACAGTACCTCCGTATCCGTTATCACGTCTTGTATAGGTCTCTGTTCCAGCTGTCTTCAAGTAAACACCTGTAGGCTTCAAGCCCTTGACACCTTCTGGATTATTAGGAACCCAAAAGTTTTCAAGCGCTTTAGATACTGCTGTAACACCAATCTTAACAGTTTCACCTGGATAGACAGTGATATGTGATCTGGTAACGAGTAGTTGGGTATTATGACTATCGTTCCCTCTTGAAACACCTCCGTCTACTTCAGGCTTTTCTGCACGAGTCGCTGTGACAGGAGCGCTCTTAGGAGACTCACTTTCGCCTGCTGGTGTAGCTGTAGCTGTGATTTCGCCTACAGGAAGGCTGTTTGTTGGCGTAACTATAGCTACACCTTGAGCATTTGCTACTGCTTGACCGATAACGACACCATCACTATTGTAGAGTTTAACAGTTGAACCTGCTGGTGCTTGGACAGTTACATCTGTTGCAGAACTACCTTTTCCATCAAGGTTTGAAGTGATGACTGGAGCTGCTACTGCCGCACGTGCTCTACGTGGTTTAGCTACTTTAGAGCTATCTTTAATAGTTTGAGCTGCTGACAAGCTTGCAGTCGAACCATCTGCAAAAGTAATAACTACTGATCCGTCTGCTTGAACTTGAACATCAGTTGCTTTAGAGTTAGCTGCCTTAACAGCTGCTACTACTTTTGCTTTTTCTTCATCAGTAAGTGCTTCTGGATTGTAAACCACTGTCACCTCTGGAGCTTGGATGCTATCTGCTTCCTTAGCTTTTTCTGTCGTAACTACTGGTTCTTCTTTCGAATTTTGAGTAGTTTTAACTTTTTCTTCAGCCACTGCTGCTGGAGCTACTTCTACAGCTGGTGCTGCATAAGTTGGGTTCTCCTCAGCCGCAGCTGGCTTAACCCCCTCTGCTGTAGAGCTAGCTTCTGGCTTAGCGTCTACTGCATCTGCTTTGACTGATGGAGCTACTAATGCTGCCCCAACCGCAAAAACAAGCGAACAACCAAAAAGGAAATGTTTTCCTTTTTTGATCATACGCCAATTCTTTTGTTCTGCATTTTTACGATTAA
>NZ_VMMH01000043.1:0-557 GCF_013277115.1 Streptococcus sp. 714 | reverse complement strand
TGGGTAAGTGACAACGACTACTGGTGTCTTTTCACCTGGTGTTTTTGTATCTACTGGCTCCTTGAACTTAGCTGTTGTTCCTGAAGGAAGGTCTTTGAAGTTCGCAATTGAATCTTCTGCTTTTGGTGTGTCACCTATTTTAACAGTTTGTTCCTTAGCTTTTGGTTCGTTCTTATCCGCATCGCTACGTGGATCTTTTACAGTTACTTTAACTGGAACTTCGTCTGTTGACTTGTCTGGGTAAGTGACAACGACTACTGGTGTTTTTTCACCTGGTGTTTTTGTATCTACTGGTTCCTTGAACTTAGCTGTTGTTCCTGAAGGAAGGTCTTTGAAGTTCGCAATTGAATCTTCTGCTTTTGGTGCGTCACCAACTTTAACAGTTTGGTCCTTAGCTTTTGGTTCGTTCTTATCCGCATCACTACGTGGATCTTTAACAGTCACTTTAACTGGAACTTCGTCTGTTGACTTGTCTGGGTAAGTGACAACGACTACTGGTGTCTTTTCACCTGGTGTTTTTGTATCTACTGGCTCCTTGAACTTAGCTGTTGTTCCTG
>NZ_VMMH01000042.1:0-386 GCF_013277115.1 Streptococcus sp. 714 | reverse complement strand
ACTTCGTCTGTTGACTTGTCTGGGTAAGTGACAACGACTACTGGTGTCTTTTCACCTGGTGTTTTTGTATCTACTGGCTCCTTGAACTTAGCTGTTGTTCCTGAAGGAAGGTCTTTGAAGTTCGCAATTGAATCTTCTGCTTTTGGTGCGTCACCAACTTTAACAGTTTGGTCCTTAGCTTTTGGTTCGTTCTTATCCGCATCACTACGTGGATCTTTAACAGTCACTTTAACTGGAACTTCGTCTGTTGACTTGTCTGGGTAAGTGACAACGACTACTGGTGTCTTTTCACCTGGTGTTTTTGTATCTACTGGCTCCTTGAACTTAGCTGTTGTTCCTGAAGGAAGGTCTTTGAAGTTCGCAATTGAATCTTCTGCTTTTGGTGC
>NZ_VMMH01000041.1:0-1165 GCF_013277115.1 Streptococcus sp. 714 | reverse complement strand
TGTACTGACCCCCAAAAGTTGGACAAATAATTTATTCAAAGGATTTAGTTCTGTATTGCACAGGACTAAGTCCTTTTAGTTTGACTTTAATTCTTTTATTGTTGTAGTAATTGATATAGTCTACAATGGCTTGTTCCAATTGCTTAAGCGACTGAAACGACTTCTCATAGCCGTAAAACATTTCGGATTTTAAAATGCCAAAGAAAGATTCCATCATCCCATTGTCTGGGCTGTTTCCCTTGCGTGACATAGATGCTTGAATTCCCTTGCTCTCCAAAAATTTATGGTAAGATGCATGCTGGTATTGCCAGCCTTGATCACTATGGAGAATCGTATTCTCGTAGTGTTTCTCTGTGAAGGCCTGTTCCAACATCGTTTTTACTTGTTCTAAATTAGGCGAACAAGAAAGATTAAAAGCAATAATTTCGCTGTTAAAGCCATCTAAAACAGGCGATAAATACAATTTCTGCGTACTATTTGGAATGGCAAACTCTGTCACATCCGTATAACACTTTTCCATTGGTCTCGATGCTTCAAACTGGCGTTGAATGAGATTCTCTGCTTTCTTACCAATCTCTCCTTGGTAGGAAGAATACTTTCGTTTACGGCGAATTCGAGCACTTAAACCAAGGATTTTCATCAGACGTTGGACCTTCTTATGGTTTACTATATGACCACGATTCCTTAATTCAAGAGTTATTCGGCGATAGCCATAATTTCCTTTGTGCTCAGTAAAAATAGCTTGAATTTCAGCTTTAAGATCTTTATCTTTGTCAAGCCCATCTAGTTCCTTCAACTGATAATAGTAAGTTGAGCGAGGTAAGCGAGCCACTTCAAGAAGTAAATCTAGTCGAAATCCTCCTGAAGCCATTTCTCTAATTGTCTCTGCCTTTCTCGCTGTATGGCTTCGTCCCTGTCTTCCAGCTCTTTTAACTTTTTTAAGTAAGCCACCTCAGTACGTAAGCGTTCATTCTCCTCTTGGAGTCGCTCTAGTTCTGTCATTTCATCCCAAGTTTTCTTCCGTTTACGTCCCATTTTAGGTACTCTCCCTCTTGTTTTCTCAACAATAGTATACCCGTTTTTCTTGTATTGTGCTAGCCAATTAAGAAGTATCGTACGACTTGGGAGGCCGTATTCAAGAGAAACTCTATCTTTAGTCCAGCCT
>NZ_VMMH01000040.1:0-6265 GCF_013277115.1 Streptococcus sp. 714 | reverse complement strand
GCAGTGCTTTGAGCAACCTACGGCTAGCTTCCTAGTTTGCTCTTTGATTTTCATTGAGTATCAGTATAGGTTATAAGAATAAGTCTTGCAGGGTTTTGGCAACCCCATCTTGGTCATTGGTCAAGGAAATTTGTTCATCCGCATAAGGGAGTAGTTCTGGGTTGGCATTTTTCATGGCATAGCCCTTCCCAGCAAAAGCGAGCATTTCGGTATCGTTGTGTTCATCTCCAAAGGCAATCAAATCTTTTTTGTCACGGTTCATTACCTTGAGCAAGTAGTCTAAGGCGAAGGCCTTATTGACACCTTTTGGGGTACACTCAAGGATATTGAGCGGACCACCCCAGGTATTGATAGACAGTTGATGCTGGTAGAAGGCGTTCATTTCTTTTGCCAGAGCATATTTGTCACTGGCTCTGGTCTGTAATAGAATACAGTTAGGGTCCTTGGTCACCAATTCAGGCTGGAATTGATCTTCAGGCTGGAAAGCTTCCACACCAAATAGTTTGGGATTGGCAATTTCTTCATTAGGATTTGTAATGTAGAATTTTTTACGATATTCTCCAGCGATAAAATCGGCTTGAATATCCTCTGAACGTTGAACCATATCTAGCAGGTATTTTTTGTCTACGGTCAAACACTTTTCAAAGTCCCAAACCTGGTCTGGTAAATGAGTAAGGGAGCCGTTGAAGTTAATCATAGGAGTGTCTAAGCCTAGCTCGTGGTAAAAATCTTTTGACATACGGTAAGGGCGACCTGTTGTAATAATAACCTGATGGCCTTTTTCAGCAACTTTTTTAATGGTTTCTTTGGTAAAGTCAGAAATTTGACTGTCTGAGTTGAGCAGGGTTCCATCCAGGTCAACAGCAATAATTTTCTTCGTCATAGGGACCTTTCTAGTGTCTTTTCAGATAAGATGTCTACTATTATAACAGAAAGCAGGCAGAAAAGCAGATTCGAAACAAAAAATGAAATTTTATCAAATTCTTAAATAAATCAAACAAAGATATTGAAAAAGTGAATGATAAATGATATAATTCTATTATTGTTCGTAAAAATTAAAAGGAGATTGATAATGGACAAATTATTTAAACTAAAAGAGAACGGTACAGACGTTCGTACAGAGGTTCTCGCTGGTTTAACAACTTTCTTTGCAATGAGCTATATTCTCTTTGTAAACCCACAAATTCTTTCGCAAACAGGAATGCCTGCTCAGGGTGTCTTCCTTGCAACGATTATCGGTGCAGTTGCTGGTACCTTGATGATGGCCTTCTATGCTAACCTGCCATACGCTCAAGCGCCAGGTATGGGACTCAATGCCTTCTTTACCTTTACAGTCGTATTTGGACTTGGTTATTCATGGCAAGAAGCCTTGGCTATGGTCTTCATCTGTGGGGTTATCTCATTGATTATTACCTTGACAAATGTTCGTAAAATGATCATTGAATCGATTCCAAATGCCCTTCGCTCAGCAATTTCAGCTGGTATCGGTGTCTTTCTTGCCTACGTGGGAATTAAGAATGCTGGACTTTTGAAATTCTCTATTGATCCAGGGAACTATACGGTTGCAGGAGAAGGGGCTGATAAAGCTCAAGCAGCGATTACAGCAAATGCTTCAGCAGTTCCAGGATTGGTCAGCTTTAATAATCCAGCTGTTTTGGTGGCTCTTGCAGGACTTGCCATTACGATCTTCTTTGTCATCAAAGGGATTAAAGGGGGAATTATCCTCTCTATCTTGACAACAACTGTTCTTGCTATCGCAGTTGGTTTGGTAGATTTGTCTAGTATCGATTTTGCTAATAATCATGTTGGTGCAGCTTTTGAAGACTTGAAGACAGTCTTTGGTGCAGCTCTTGGTTCAGAAGGTTTAGGAGCTTTGATTTCAGATACAGCGCGCTTGCCTGAAACTCTGATGGCCATTCTTGCCTTCTCATTGACAGATATTTTTGACACGATTGGTACCTTGATTGGTACAGGTGAAAAAGTTGGTATTGTAGCGACAAATGGTGAAAATCATCAATCAGCTAAGTTAGACAAAGCTCTTTACTCTGACTTGATTGGTACTTCAATTGGTGCCATCGCAGGTACTTCAAACGTAACGACTTATGTTGAGTCTGCTGCTGGTATCGGTGCAGGTGGGCGTACTGGTTTGACAGCCTTGGTTGTGGCAATCTGTTTTGCAATTTCAAGCTTCTTTAGCCCACTTCTAGCGATTGTACCAACAGCCGCTACAGCTCCAATCTTGATTATCGTTGGGATTATGATGTTGGCTAGCTTGAAAAATATCCATTGGGATGATATGTCTGAAGCAGTTCCTGCCTTCTTCACATCTATCTTTATGGGATTCAGCTACTCTATCACTCAAGGGATTGCAGTTGGTTTCTTGACTTACACTTTGACTAAGCTTGTCAAAGGTCAAGCTAAAGATGTTCATGTCATGATTTGGATTTTGGATGCCTTGTTTATCCTTAACTACATCAGCATGGCCCTATAATAGAATTACCCAGGGGATTTTCCCCCTTTTTTAATACAAAGGAGATAGGTGATGAAAGAGAAAAATATGTGGAAAGAATTGTTGAATCGTGCAGGTTGGCTTTTGGTCTTTTTGTTAGCGACAATTTTATATCAGATTCCTTTAGCAGTTACTGCAATTTTAGCTTTACATCAAGTACCACTGTTACAGTCAGGGCTGATAGTTGCTGGTATTTCAATTGTGGTTTTAGCGCTATTTATCATTGGAGCTCGTAAAACGCAATTAGCAAGTTTTAATTTTTCTTTTTTTAGAGCTAAGGATTTGGCACGTTTGGGCTTGAGTTATTTAGTCATTATCTGTTCAAATATACTTGGTTCCATTTTATTGCAACTGTCAAATGAGACGACAACAAGTAATCAGTCTCAGATTAACGATATGGTTCAGAATAGTTCTCTGATTTCTAGCTTCTTCTTACTAGCCTTGCTTGCTCCGATTTGTGAGGAAATCTTGTGTCGTGGGATTGTTCCTAAAAAGATTTTCCGAGGCAAGGAGAACTTGGGATTTGTGGTTGGTACGATTGTGTTTGCTTTATTGCATCAACCAAGTAATTTACCTTCTTTATTGATTTATGGAGGTATGTCAATCGTTCTATCTTGGACAGCTTACAAGACACAACGTTTGGAAATGTCTATCTTGCTTCACATGATTGTTAATGGGGTAGCCTTCTGTTTATTGGCACTTGTGGTGATCATGAGTCGGACATTCGGGATTTCTGTTTAAGATTTTTGACAATTGCTTGCTTCTACTGGGAAAAAGATGAATGCAATCGTGTCCATCTTTTTCTTTTTATGGTAAAATAGAGAGATAATATGGTAAAAAGCCTTGAGGGAGTGACCGATATGTCAAGTAAAGCCAATCATGCAAAGACAGCTATTTGCGGAATTATCAATGTAACCCCAGACTCCTTTTCGGACGGTGGTCAATTTTTTGCTCTTGAGCAGGCGCTCCAGCAGGCTCGTAAATTGCTAGCAGAAGGAGCCAGTATGCTCGATATCGGCGGAGAATCGACTCGGCCGGGAAGTAGCTATGTTGAGATAGAAGAGGAAATCCAGCGTGTTGTTCCAGTGATTAAAGCTATTCGCAAGGAAAGTGATGTCCTTATTTCCATTGATACTTGGAAAAGTCAGGTGGCAGAAGCTGCTTTGGCTGCTGGTGCCAACCTAGTCAATGATATCACAGGACTCATGGGTGATGAAAAAATGGCCCATGTGGTAGCTAAGGCTGGAGCGAAAGTGGTCATCATGTTTAATCCCGTTATGGCTCGACCTCAGCACCCTAGCTCGCGCATATTCCCTCACTTTGGATTTAATCAAGCTTTTACAGAGGAAGAGTTAGCTGACTTTGAAAAATTGCCAATCGAAGAGTTGATGGAGACTTTCTTTGAACGAGCATTAGCTAGAGCAAATCAAGCTGGGATTGCACAAGAAAATATCCTGTTGGATCCGGGAATCGGCTTTGGTCTGACCAAGAAAGAAAATCTGCTTCTTTTACGGGACCTGGATAAACTACATCAGAAAGGTTATCCAATCTTTCTTGGAGTATCGCGCAAGCGATTTGTCATCAATATTCTAGAAGAAAATGGTTTTGAGGTCAATCCCGAGACAGAGCTCGGTTTCCGCAATCGAGATACGGCTTCGGCTCATGTAACTAGTATCGCTGCAAGACAGGGTGTAGAAGTGGTGCGCGTGCATGACGTAGCTAGTCACAGGATGGCAGTTGAAATTGCCTCCGCCATTCGTCTTGCTGATGAAGCGGAAAATCTAGATTTAAAACAATATAAATAAGATGAAAGAAATTGAAAACAATCAGTGGATTGCCAACTACCGGACGAACCAACCGCATTTTGGCTTGGAACGCATGGTGGAACTGTTAGCTTTGCGTGGCAATCCCCATCTCAAACTCAAGGTCATCCATATCGGAGGGACCAATGGCAAGGGGTCTACCATTGCTTTTTTGAAAAATATGCTAGAAAAGCTAGGGCTGAAAGTTGGTGTTTTCAGCTCGCCCTATCTTATTCATTACACAGACCAGATTAGCATCAATGGGGAATCTATCCCGGAAGCGAGACTAGAAGCTCTCATGGTAGACTATCAGTCTTTGCTGGAGGGGGAAGCGACTGCCAATTTGCAGGGAACAACCGAGTTTGAAATTATCACCGCCATAGCTTATGATTACTTTGCATCAGAGCAAGTAGATGTGGTCATCATGGAAGTGGGCATGGGTGGGCTCTTGGATAGCACCAATGTCTGCCAGCCCATTTTGACAGGAATTACAACTATTGGCTTGGATCATGTGGCCCTACTTGGTGACACCTTGGAGGCTATAGCAGAGCAGAAGGCGGGTATTGTCAAACAAGGAATTCCCTTGGTAACAGGTCGTATTGCTTCAGAAGCGCTAGCTGTGATTGACTCTATTGCAGCAACTAAAAATGCACCGAGAATACGATATAAGAGAGATTATCAGGTCAGTCATCAAGAGAGTGTGGTGACAGGGGAAATTTTTGACTATGCAAGTGCTGTCAGACAAGGTCGCTTCCAGACTGGTTTGCTTGGTTTGCACCAGATAGAGAATGCGGGGATGGCCCTAGCTTTACTTGATACTTTTTGTCAAGAAGATGGTCGAGAGTTACCAGCTAATACTTTGATTGCTCAAGCCTTGGAAGAAACAAGGTGGCCAGGGCGTCTGGAAATCGTGTCGAGAGACCCCTTGATGATTTTGGATGGAGCCCACAATCCTCATGCTATCAAGGCTTTATTGGCAACCTTGCAAGAACGCTTTGCGGATTATCATAAGGAAATCCTCTTTACCTGCATCAAAACCAAGGCCTTGGAAGATATGTTGAATTTGTTAGAGGAAATCCCAGATACCGAGCTTACCCTGACACATTTTGACGATAGTCGGGCGACTGATGAAAGCGTGCTGAAAGAGGCAGCTAAGTCTAGAAATCTCAGCTACCAAGGTTGGCAGGATTTTCTAGAGCAAAAATTGACAAATAAAAAAGAAGAGAAACAAACAGTTAGGATTGTCACGGGTTCCTTGTATTTCTTGAGCCAAGTGAGAGCCTATCTGATGGAGAGGAAGAAAGAGAATGGATACACAAAAGATTGAAGCAGCTGTAAAAATGATTATCGAGGCTGTAGGAGAGGACGCTAACCGCGAGGGCTTGCAGGAAACACCTGCTCGTGTAGCCCGTATGTACCAAGAGATTTTTTCAGGTCTTGGTCAAACAGCGGAGGAACATTTGTCAAAATCCTTTGAGATTATCGACGATAATATGGTGGTAGAAAAGGATATCTTTTTCCACACCATGTGTGAACACCACTTTTTGCCATTTTATGGGAAAGCGCATATTGCCTACATTCCAGATGGCCGTGTGGCAGGCCTGTCTAAGCTAGCCCGTACGGTTGAAGTTTATTCTAAAAAACCACAAATTCAAGAACGTTTGAATATCGAAGTGGCCGATGCATTGATGGAGTATCTAGGTGCTAAAGGAACCTTTGTTGTCATTGAGGCGGAACATATGTGTATGAGTATGCGTGGTGTCAGAAAACCAGGCACTGCAACCTTGACGACAGTAGCTCGTGGTCTATTTGAAACAGATAAGGACCTCCGAGATCAGGCTTATCGTTTAATGGGACTATAATACTCTTCGAAAATCAAATTCAAACAACGTCAGCTTCCATCTGCAACCTCAAAACAGTGTTTTGAGCAGCCTGCGGCTAGCTTCCTAGTTTG
>NZ_VMMH01000004.1:0-67247 GCF_013277115.1 Streptococcus sp. 714 | reverse complement strand
TTTGAGGTTGCAGATGAAACTGACGAAGTCAGTAACATATACACGGCAAGGCGACGTTGACGTGGTTTGAATTTGATTTTCGAAGAGTATAAATAGTAAACAAAAAGGAGCGCTGAGCTCCTTTTCGTTGTAATTATAAGGTTTTTTCTTGTTCTCTCACAACCAGCAAATCGACCTTAGCATGGCGGAGGATGTATTCAGATGAAGAGCCGACCAAGAGGCGTTCAAAGGCGTTGAGACCAGTTGCGCCAACGAGGATGAGGTCTACTTCCTCTGCATCGGGAATAGTACGTGCCAAGAGGGTCTTTGGATTTCCCATTTCAATAACGATATGAACATCTGCTACACCAGCATCTTTAGCACGTTTTTCGTACTCTTTCATCAGACTTTCAGCGTCGACTTGGAGTTCTTCGTAAACTTCAGCATCAAAGGTGGATACGCTTTGGAGTGCTCGTGTGTCAATGACATGAGCGATGGTGAGTTTAGCGTCGTTTCGTAGAGCAGAATGGACTCCCTTGACAAAAGCCAAGTCCGCTTCTTTAGAACCATCAATTGCGACCATGATATTTTGGTAACGTTGTGCCATAATGAAACCTCCTGAAATTTTCTTACTATAATTGTAAACCTTTTCACTATAGAAGTAAAGCAAAAAAGTATTTTTCAAAAGAATCTTAGCGCTTAAAATCTATATAAATATATGATAAAATAAAAGAAAAGATAGCAGGAAACAAGTGAAGGGAGGGAGAATGATGAAAAACTCTTTTCAAACATCAAATTTCCTTTTTTATGGAATTATTTTAGTTTCAGTCGTGGTAGAAGTTATCATGATCTGGCAATTAGAGAGTCTGGTACCGCTTCTTTATCCAGGTTTTATCGGCTTTTTAGTCTTTCATGTACTCTACCATCTGCTCTTATTTCTAGTTGCAAAAAGAAGTGGGCGTTGGGATTGCTTGATGATATGGGGACTTTTCCTCATGTTCAATCTTCTTTATGACTCCTTTTTAGGCTTGCTTTTTCTAGGTTTATCTTTTGGTATGTGATGTGTCTTTGCAAAATGCCTGCTATCTCCCCTGTCTTGACCTCGCTTTTAGTGAGGCTTTTCTTCTGTAGGATTTTAGTAACACATTTCAGTAAACTTGTCGCATTCTCTTTCTAGTGGTATAATGTTACTATCTCGATGAATTGAGGAAACAAGATGAAAGAATATAACAAATCTAGTAAGTTAGAGCATGTTGCTTATGATATCCGTGGCCCTGTATTGGAAGAAGCCATGCGAATGAGAGCAAACGGAGAAAAGATTTTACGTCTGAATACAGGAAATCCAGCAGAATTTGGCTTTACAGCGCCAGACGAGGTCATTCATGACTTGATTATGAATGCGCGTGATAGTGAGGGGTATTCTGACTCCAAAGGGATTTTCTCAGCCCGTAAGGCCATCATGCAGTATTGCCAATTGAAGAAATTCCCAAACGTAGATATTGATGATATCTACCTTGGAAATGGTGTCAGTGAGCTGATTGTCATGTCCATGCAGGGACTTTTGGACAATGGAGACGAGGTCTTGGTGCCAATGCCAGACTATCCTCTCTGGACAGCCGCTGTCAGTCTTGCTGGGGGAAATGCCGTTCACTATATCTGTGATGAAGCTGCAGAATGGTACCCAGATATTGACGATATCAAGTCAAAAATCACTTCCAATACCAAGGCAATCGTCCTTATCAATCCAAATAACCCAACTGGCGCCCTTTATCCTGAGGAACTCTTACTGGAGATTATTGAGATTGCCCGTCAAAACGATTTGATTATCTTTGCGGATGAAATTTACGACCGTATGGTCATGGATGGACATGTGCACACGCCTGTGGCGAGCTTGGCACCAGATGTTTTCTGTGTTAGCATGAATGGTCTGTCAAAATCTCACCGTATAGCCGGTTTCCGTGTGGGTTGGATGGTCTTGTCTGGACCTAAGACACACGTTAAAGGCTATATCGAAGGGCTCAATATGCTGTCCAATATGCGCCTTTGCTCTAATGTTTTGGCCCAACAAGTCGTACAAACTTCCTTGGGTGGTCACCAATCAGTCGATGAATTGCTCCTTCCTGGTGGACGAATTTACGAGCAAAGAAATTTCATTTACAATGCTATTCAAGAGATTCCAGGTTTGTCTGCCGTTAAACCCAAGGCTGGACTCTATATCTTCCCTAAAATCGACCGTAATATGTACCGTATCGATGATGATGAGCAGTTTGTCCTTGATTTCTTGAAGCAGGAAAAGGTTCTCTTGGTGCATGGTCGCGGCTTTAACTGGCAAGAACCAGACCACTTCCGTATCGTTTACCTTCCTCGTGTCGATGAACTAGCCCAAATCCAAGAAAAGATGACTCGATTCTTGAAACAGTATCGTAGATAGGGCTTACATTCGAAAAAGCGCTAAAAAGCTGGAAACATTTGCCTATAGCTATTGACAAAAGTGAAAGAATCAGATAGAATAGTAAAGTATGTTTAGTAACTGATCACTTTATAGCCGGCTAAACGAATACAAAATCTATGAGGAGGTATTCATCGTGAAACGTACTTATCAACCAAGTAAACTTCGTCGTGCGCGCAAACACGGATTCCGTAACCGTATGTCAACTAAAAACGGTCGTCGCGTATTGGCAGCTCGTCGTCGTAAAGGACGCAAAGTTTTGGCTGCATAATCCAAACGAACCATAACAAAAATCAGTAGGAACTCGAGTCTACTGATTTTTATTTTTGTAAAAAAGTTCAAAAAGGCTTTATATTTTTGCTCAAATAGTGTATAATATTTCACATACTGTAAAAAATGGAGAATAATCATGAAGAAATCAAAAGTTATGCTTTTTGGAGCTATGGCTTTGACAGCAGGTCTAGCTCTAGCGGCATGTGGGTCATCCCAATCAAGCAATGCAGACAAGACGTACTCTTATATCTTTGTCAATAACCCAGATACCTTGGATTATATTACCTCTACACGAGACTCTACATCTAGTATCACAACCAACTTAGTTGATGGTTTGTTGGAAAATGACCAGTATGGAAATCTCATTCCCTCTATGGCTGAGTCATGGACGGTGTCAAAAGATGGTTTGACCTACACTTATAAAATCCGTCAGGGGGCTAAATGGTACACTTCTGAAGGAGAAGAGTATGCAGATGTAACCGCTCATGACTTTGTGACAGGTCTTAAGTATGCGGCTGATAAAAAAGCTGAAAACTTGTACTTGGTACAAGACTCTATCAAGGGGCTAGCAGATTATGTTGAAGGGAAATCATCTGATTTTGGAACTGTTGGTGTTAAGGCGGTGGATGATTACACACTACAATACACCCTCAACCAACCGGAGACTTATTGGAACTCTAAAACAACAGCAAGTATCCTTAGTCCCGTAAATGAAGCCTTCTTGAAGTCTCAGGGAGATGACTTTGGAAGTGTGACACCATCAAGTATCTTGTCAAATGGTCCTTACTTGTTTAAATCCTTCACATCCAAATCTTTGATTGAATTTGATAAAAACCCTAATTACTGGGATAAGGACAATGTTAAAATCGAGAAAGTGAAGCTCTCTTTCTTTGACGGTTCTGACCAAGACAGCATTGCTAGAGGTTTCTTGGATGGTAATTATACAGATGGCCGTATCTTCCCAACAAGCTCAGTCTTTGCTGAACTCAAGAAGGGCAATGAGGACAAGATTACCTATACACCGCAAAACTCAGTTACCTTCTATTATCTTTTCAACGTGAATCGTCAAAGCTACAAGCAGACGATGAAACAGTCTGATAAGGAAAAGACAGATTCACGCGCAGCTATGCAAAATAAGGATTTCCGTCAAGCTATCAACTTTGCCTTTGACCGTCATGCTTATGCAGCGCAGACAAATGGTGAAGATGGAGCAGACCGTATCTTGCGTAACACAGTTACACCAAGTAACTTTGTCCAAGTTGGCGATAAGAACTTCGGTGATATTGTCAATGAAAAAATTGTCAACTACGGTAAAGATTGGGCAAATATTAACCTAAATGATGGTAAGCAAGCCTTCTTGAACCCTGACAAGGCCAAAGAGAAGTTTGCTAAGGCCAAAGAAAGTCTTCAAGCTCAGGGAGTAACCTTCCCAATTCATTTGGATATGCCAGTTGACCAGACTGCTAAGTTAGATGTGCAACAGGCTGGTTCTTTCAAACAAACAGTAGAAGCCACTCTTGGTAAGGAGAATGTAGTCATCGATGTTATCCAACTTTCTCCAGATGAAAAAGACCAAGCAACCTACTTTGCAGATACAGCAGAACAAAAAGACTACGATATTGACATCTCAGGATGGGGTGGAGACTACTCAGATCCGAAGACTTACCTAGCTATCCTTGATCCAGAGACAGGTTCTCAGTTGAAAAACATGGGCTTGACTGAAGGAAAAGACAAGGAAATTAAGGACAAGATTGGTCTTTCTGACTACAAGAAACTCTTGGATCAGGCTGACGCTGAAATCACAGATACTCAAGCTCGTTATGAAAAATATGCTGAAGCCCAAGCTTGGTTGACAGATAGCGCCCTCTTCCTACCAGTTCAAAGTGGCGGAGCTAACCCAATTTTCCGTAAGACTGTACCGTTTACAGGACCATTCTCATTCGTTGGTCATAAGGGAAATGCAGATAACTACAAATATGTTGAATTGCAAAAAGAGCCAGTAACTGCTAAACAGTACCAAGAACTTTATGAAAAATGGCTAAAAGAAAAAGCTGAGTCGAATAAAAACGCTCAGGAAGATTTAGCTAACCACATTCAATAATATTCCTAGTCATGCTTTTTGGTTAAGCCTAGTGACTGGATTCAGAAAAAAGGTCCTACCAGATGCTTCTTGGTTCTGGTAGGGCCTTTTCTTTATTCTTTTAAGTGATAAGAGTAGCTAGCGACAACGACGTCTTGGTGCCAACGAAGGGCGTATTTGAGTTTGAGACTCATCTGATTGTGCAGGATATTTTGTCAAGGTTTATTAGGGATAAACTGGTGTAGGAGGGCTACTTGCTCAGGTCCATAGGCGATGGAGGACAGAGCGTTGCTTGACAACATGGCTAGTGCCTGCATTTTTCCCAGTAGTCCCCTTTCGCCTTCGGTTAAGGACTTAAGAGGACGACCGATAAAGGTCTGTTTTAATTTTGTAAACATGGTATTTTCCTTTACTGAAAATTTCAATAAGTGCTATTATACTGCTTTGAAAAAATAGCGTCAAGAGATGACAATAGATTTTAGAATATTTTTTGCAGACGAGGAGAGAGGGCAGTTTTTTGGTATAATAGTAGATAGAAAACGAGGTTAGAAGAGATGATTTTTGATACACATACACACTTGAATGTAGAAGAATTTGCTGGTCGTGAGGCAGAAGAAATTGCCTTGGCCGCTGAGATGGGGGTGACACAGATGAATATTGTTGGTTTTGATAAACCGACGATTGAGCGTGCTCTAGAGTTGGTAGATGAGTATGACCAGCTTTATGCGACAATCGGTTGGCATCCTACAGAAGCTGGGACTTATACAGAGGAGATTGAAGCCTACTTGCTTGACAAGCTCAAGCATCCCAAGGTGGTTGCCTTGGGTGAGATTGGTTTGGATTATCATTGGATGACAGCGCCAAAAGAGGTGCAGGAGAAGGTTTTTCGCCGTCAGATTCAGCTATCTAAGGACTTGAATTTACCTTTTGTTGTCCATACCCGTGATGCGCTGGAAGACACCTATGAGATTATTAAGAGCGAGGGTGTTGGTCCTCGTGGAGGTATCATGCATTCATTCTCAGGACCTATTGAATGGGCAGAGAAGTTTGTCGAGCTGGGCATGACCATTTCCTTCTCAGGAGTGGTAACTTTCAAGAAGGCAACTGATATCCAAGAAGCAGCTAAAGAGTTACCTTTGGACAAGATTTTGGTGGAGACGGATGCGCCTTACTTAGCACCTGTACCCAAGCGTGGTCGCGAAAACAAAACAGCCTATACTCGCTATGTAGTAGACTTTATCGCTGATTTGCGTGGCATGACAACAGAAGAGCTAGCAGTAGCAACGACTGTAAATGCAGAACGCATTTTTGGATTGGACAGCAAGTAATGAAAGAGAAAATTTCCCAAGTCATCGTGGTTGAAGGTCGCGATGATACGGCCAATCTCAAACGTTATTTCGATGTAGAGACCTATGAGACACGAGGTTCTGCCATCAATGACCAGGATCTAGAGAGGATTCAGCGCCTGCACCAGCGTCATGGGGTCATCGTTTTTACAGACCCAGATTTTAATGGAGAGCGGATTCGTCGCATGATTATGACGGCCATTCCAACAGTTCAGCATGCCTTTCTCAAACGAGATGAAGCTGTTCCCAAGTCCAAAACTAAGGGGCGTTCTCTGGGAATTGAGCATGCCAGCTATGAAGACCTGAAAATGGCTCTAGCTCAGGTGACAGAACAATTTGAACATGAGAGTCAGTTTGACATTAGTCGTAGCGACTTGATTCGCCTTGGTTTTCTAGCAGGAGCAGATAGCCGTAAGCGTAGAGAATACCTCGGAGAGGCTCTCCGAATTGGCTATTCTAACGGCAAGCAACTCCTCAAGCGCTTAGAGTTGTTTGGGGTTACTTTGGCAGAAGTGGAAGAAGCTATGAAATCTTATGAGAATAGCTAAGCAGACCCTAAATGTAAGGGGAATGTGTTACAATAGTAGTAACAGATAATAGAAAAGAGAATAGATGAGAATTGCAGATTATAGCGTGACCAAGGCAGTGCTGGAGCGTCACGGTTTTACCTTTAAAAAGTCCTTTGGGCAAAATTTCTTGACGGATACCAATATCCTTCAAAAAATCGTGGATACGGCTAAGATTGATGACCAGGTCAATGTTATCGAAATCGGGCCAGGTATTGGTGCCTTGACCGAGTTTTTGGCAGAGCGTGCAGCAGAGGTCATGGCCTTTGAAATTGACCACCGTTTGGTACCGATTTTGGCAGATACCCTGCGTGATTTTGACAATGTGACCGTGGTCAACGAGGATATTCTTAAGGTCGATTTGGTGCAGCATATTCAGAATTTCAAAAATCCTGACCTACCAATCAAGGTAGTAGCTAACCTACCCTACTACATCACGACACCTATTCTCATGCACTTGATTGAAAGTGGCATTCCGTTTAGTGAGTTTGTGGTCATGATGCAAAAAGAAGTGGCGGATCGTATCTCAGCTCAACCGAACACCAAGGCCTATGGTAGCTTGTCGATTGCGGTGCAGTATTACATGACTGCCAAGGTTGCCTTCATTGTACCTCGTACGGTCTTTGTGCCAGCGCCAAATGTGGACTCGGCTATCTTGAAAATGGTGCGCCGTCCAGAACCAGCTGTAGCAGTGGAAGACGAGAACTTCTTCTTTAAAGTTTCCAAGGCTAGCTTCACCCACCGCCGCAAGACCTTGTGGAATAACTTGACAGGTTATTTTGGCAAGACTGAGGAAGTCAAGGACAAATTGACAAAGGCTCTAGACCAGGCAGGCTTGTCACCAAGTGTACGTGGGGAAGCTCTCAGTTTGGAAGAGTTTGCCAGCCTAGCAGATGCGCTTAAAGGACAAGGACTGTAAAATGCAGGGACAAATCATTAAAGCCTTGGCTGGGTTCTACTATGTAGAGAGTGATGGCAAGGTTTATCAAACACGAGCGCGTGGAAATTTCCGTAAAAAAGGTCATACCCCTTACGTTGGGGATTGGGTCGATTTTTCTGCCGAGGAAAATTCAGAAGGCTATATTCTCAAGATTCACGAACGGAAAAATAGTCTGGTTCGACCGCCTATTGTCAATATCGACCAAGCTGTAGTAATCATATCCGTCAAGGAACCTGATTTTAACAGCAACTTGCTGGATCGTTTCCTGGTTCTTTTGGAGTACAAGGGCATCCATCCCATTGTCTATATTTCCAAAATGGATTTGTTGGAAGATAGGGAAGAACTGGATTTTTATGAACAGGCTTATGGTGACATCGGCTATGACTTTGTGACCAGTAAAGAGGAACTCCTGCCTTTGTTAACAGGCAAGCTTACGGTTTTTATGGGGCAGACAGGTGTTGGGAAGTCGACTCTTCTCAACAAAATCGCGCCAGACCTTAATCTTGAAACGGGAGAAATCTCAGATAGTCTGGGTCGTGGGCGCCATACCACTCGAGCTGTTAGTTTTTACAACCTCAATGGGGGTAAAATCGCAGACACACCAGGTTTTTCATCATTGGATTATGAAGTATCAACGGCGGAAGACCTCAATCAGGCCTTCCCAGAGATTGCCACTGTCAGCCGAGACTGCAAATTCCGCACTTGTACCCATGCCCATGAGCCTTCTTGTGCGGTCAAGCCAGCTGTTGAAGAGGGAACCATTGCGTCCTTCCGTTTTGATAATTACCTGCAATTCCTCAGTGAAATTGAAAATCGCAGAGAAACCTATAAAAAAGTCAGCAAAAAAATTCCAAAATAAGGAGAAACCTATGTCTCAATACAAGATTGCTCCGTCAATTCTGGCAGCAGATTATGCCAACTTTGAACGTGAAATCAAACGCCTAGAAGCAACTGGGGCAGAATATGCCCATATCGATATCATGGATGGTCACTTTGTACCGCAAATCAGTTTTGGTGCAGGTGTAGTCGAAGCTCTTCGACCACATAGTAAGATGGTCTTTGACTGCCACTTGATGGTGGCGAATCCTGAACACCATCTGGAAGACTTTGCGCGTGCAGGGGCAGATATTATTAGCATCCATGTAGAAGCAACGCATCATATCCATGGAGCACTCCAAAAGATTCGTTCACTTGGTGTTAAACCTTCAGTTGTTATCAATCCTGGTACGCCTGTTGAAGCTATTAAGCACGCCCTTCATCTAGTTGACCAAGTCTTGGTGATGACAGTGAACCCTGGCTTCGGTGGGCAAGTTTTTCTACCTGAAACCATGGATAAGGTTCGTGAGTTGGTTGCCCTTCGTGAGGAAAAAGGCTTGAACTTTGAAATCGAAGTCGATGGCGGGATTGATGATCAGACCATTGCTCAGGCTAAAGAAGCTGGTGCGACCGTTTTTGTAGCAGGTTCCTATGTCTTTAAGGGAGATGTCAATGAGCGAGTACAAACTCTCAGAAAACAACTGGACTAGAGTTGCCGTTTTTGCAGGCGGAGACCGCGGTCATTATCGGACGGATTTTGATTGCTTTGTCGGTGTGGATCGGGGCTCGCTCTGGATCTTGGAGGAAAAACTTCCTCTCGCCCTAGCAGTTGGGGATTTTGATTCTGTAACGGAAGAAGAGCGACAGTTGATTCAAAAACGTGCCCAGCATTTTGTTCAAGCGCGACCAGAAAAAGATGATACTGATTTGGAATTGGCTCTCTTAACCATCTTCGAGCAAAATCCTCAGGCCCAGGTTACTATTTTCGGTGCGTTGGGTGGCCGTATTGACCATATGTTGGCCAATGTCTTTCTGCCTAGCAATCCCAAGTTAGCACCTTATATGCGTCAGATAGCGATTGAGGACGGGCAAAATTTGATTGCCTATTGTCCGGAAGGGACCAGTCAGCTAGAACCACGTTTGGACTATGACTACCTAGCCTTTATGCCAGTTCGGGATAGCCAGCTGACCATTCTTGGTGCCAAGTATGAGTTGACAGAGGAAAATTTTTTCTTTAAAAAAGTGTACGCTTCTAACGAATATATAGATAGGAAAGTTTCGGTGACTTGCCCAGATGGCTATGTGGTTGTCTTGCATAGCAAGGATAGGAGGTAGGATGGAGACTGTATTACTACTATTATTAATTGCCAACCTAGCTGGACTCTTTCTGATTTGGCAAAGGCAGGATAAGCAGGAAAAACATTTAAGCAAGAGCTTGGAGGATCAGGCAGATCATCTGTCAGACCAGTTGGATTACCGTTTTGAACAAGCCAGACAAGCCAATCAGTTAGATCAAAAAGATTTGGAAGTGGCTGTCAGTGACCGCTTGCAAGAAGTGCGAATGGAATTGCACCAAGGCCTGACTCAGGTCCGTCAAGAAATGACAGATAGTCTCCTCCAAACCAGAGACAAGACCGATCAACGCCTGCAAGCCTTGCAGGAATCAAACGAGCAACGTTTGGAACAAATGCGCCAAACGGTCGAGGAAAAGTTAGAAAAGACCTTGCAGACTCGCTTGCAAGCTTCCTTTGAGACAGTTTCCAAACAACTGGAGTCGGTCAATCGAGGTTTGGGAGAAATGCAGACAGTTGCGCGTGATGTCGGGGCCCTCAACAAGGTTCTCTCTGGAACCAAGACGCGAGGGATTTTGGGAGAATTGCAACTGGGGCAAATCATCGAAGACATCATGACTCCTGCCCAGTATGAACGAGAATATGCAACGGTTGAAAACTCCAGTGAACGAGTGGAGTATGCTATCAAGTTACCTGGACAAGGCGACCAGGAATATGTCTACCTACCAATCGACTCTAAGTTTCCACTGGCAGATTATTACCGCTTAGAAGAAGCCTATGAAGCAGGCGATAAGGACGAAATCGAACGCTGTCGCAAGTCACTTCTAGCAAGTGTCAAGCGCTTTGCCAAGGATATCAAGAGCAAGTACATAGCACCGCCTCGGACGACCAATTTTGGAGTTTTGTTTGTTCCGACAGAAGGTCTCTACTCAGAAATTGTCCGAAATCCGGTCTTCTTTGATGATTTGAGACGGGAGGAGCAGATTATTGTTGCTGGCCCAAGTACCCTATCAGCCCTCCTCAATTCCCTATCAGTTGGCTTCAAGACCCTCAATATCCAAAAGAGTGCTGACCATATCAGTAAGACTCTTGCTAGCGTCAAGACCGAGTTTGGCAAGTTTGGTGGCATTCTGGTCAAGGCACAAAAACATCTCCAACATGCCTCTGGCAATATTGATGAATTATTAAATCGTCGCACTACAGCTATCGAGCGGACGCTCCGTCACATTGAGTTATCAGAAGGTGAGCCTGCGCTTGATCTACTCCATTTCCAAGAAGATGAGGAAGAATATGAAGATTAGTCACATGAAAAAAGATGAGCTGTTTGAAGGCTTTTACCTAATCAAGTCAGCTGACCTGAGACAAACTCGCGCTGGGAAAAATTACCTAGCTTTTACCTTCCAAGATGATAGTGGCGAGATTGAAGGGAAACTCTGGGATGCCCAACCACATAACGTTGAGGCCTTTACCGCAGGTAAGGTTGTCCATATGAAAGGGCGCCGAGAAGTTTATAACAATACCCCTCAGGTCAATCAAATCACCCTACGCTTGCCTCAACCTGGCGAACCAAATGACCCAGCTGATTTCAAGGTCAAGTCACCAGTTGATGTCAAGGAAATTCGTGACTACATGTCGCAAATGATTTTCAAAATTGAAAATCCTGTTTGGCAACGAATTGTTCGAAATCTCTACGCCAAGTATGATAAGGAGTTTTACTCTTACCCAGCAGCCAAGACCAACCACCATGCCTTTGAAACAGGCTTGGCCTATCATACGGCGACCATGGTGCGCTTGGCAGATGCTATTAGCGAAATCTATCCTCAGCTCAATAAGAGCTTGCTCTATGCAGGAATTATGCTACATGACTTGGCCAAAGTTATCGAGTTGACGGGACCAGACCAAACTGAGTATACAGTCAGAGGCAATCTCCTTGGACATATCGCTCTGATTGATAGTGAAATTACTAAGACAGTGATGGAACTCGGCATAGATGACACCAAGGAAGAAGTCGTTCTGCTTCGCCATGTTATTCTCAGCCATCACGGCTTACTAGAATATGGAAGTCCGGTTCGTCCACGTATCATGGAGGCGGAGATTATTCATATGATTGACAATTTGGATGCTAGCATGATGATGATGTCAACAGCTCTGGCTTTGGTGGATAAGGGAGAGATGACCAATAAAATATTCGCTATGGACAATCGTTCCTTCTATAAACCAGATTTAGATTAATAATTTAAGAAAAATGAGCATTTTTTAGGATAAGAATGTTCGTTTTTTTATGTGAATATGGTATAATGGATAAAATATCAAAATTAAATGAAATGGGAAATAGAAATGAAATTAAGAAGAAGTGATCGGATGGTTGTCATTTCCAACTATTTGATTAATAATCCTTATAAACTAACTAGTCTTAATACTTTTGCTGAAAAGTATGAATCTGCTAAATCATCCATCTCAGAAGATATCGTGATTATCAAACGTGCCTTTGAGGAAATCGAAATCGGCCACATCCAGACAGTTACTGGGGCTGGTGGGGGTGTCATCTTCACACCATCAATCTCAAGCCATGATGCTAAGGAAATGGTTGAGGACTTGCGTGCCAAGTTGTCAGAAAGTGACCGTATCTTGCCAGGTGGCTACATCTACTTGTCAGATTTGCTTAGCACTCCAGCTATTTTGAAAAATATTGGTCGCATTATTGCCAAGAGCTTTATGGACCAAAAAATTGACGCGGTTATGACAGTAGCGACCAAGGGTGTGCCACTTGCAAATGCAGTTGCCAATGTCCTCAATGTTCCTTTTGTCATTGTGCGCCGTGACTTGAAAATTACCGAAGGTTCAACTGTCAGCGTCAACTATGTTTCAGGTTCAAGTGGTGACCGTATTGAGAAAATGTTCCTTTCAAAACGCAGTCTCAAGGCAGGCAGCCGTGTCTTAATCGTAGATGACTTCTTGAAAGGCGGAGGGACGGTCAACGGGATGATCAGTCTTTTGCGTGAGTTTGATTCAGAATTAGCTGGTGTCGCAGTCTTTGCGGATAATGCCCAAGAAGAACGTGAAAAGCAGTTTGACTACAAGTCACTCTTGAAGGTAACCAATATTGATGTCAAGAACCAAGCCATCGATGTTGAGGTTGGAAATATCTTTGATGAAGATAAATAAGAGATAGAACTAAAGGTTGGAACGATTGTCCCAGCCTTTCTTTGCAAATAGAATAGAAGGAAACTTATGAAAACACCATTTATTAATAGAGAAGAGTTAGAAGAGATTGTTGCCGAGTTCCCAACTCCCTTTCACTTGTATGATGAGAAGGGGATTCGTGAGAAGGCAAGAGCTGTCAACCAAGCCTTTTCGTGGAACAAGGGCTTTAAGGAATATTTTGCAGTTAAGGCTACTCCAACACCAGCTATCTTGAAAATCCTCCAAGAGGAAGGCTGTGGTGTGGACTGCTCTAGTTACGTGGAGCTCTTGATGAGCCATAAACTGGATTTCCCCGGTTCTGAGATCATGTTCTCTTCAAACAACACGCCAGACAAGGAATATGCCTATGCGCGTGAATTGGGTGCGACCATTAACTTGGATGCCTTTGAAGATATTGAACATCTGGAGCGTGCAGCAGGCATTCCAGAAATCATCTCTTGTCGTTACAATCCTGGCGGTATTTTTGAACTGGGAACAGATATCATGGACAATCCTGGAGAAGCTAAGTTTGGAATGACTAAGGCGCAGCTCTTTGAAGCCTTTGCCATTTTGAAGGAAAAAGGAGCCAAGACCTTTGGAATTCACTCCTTCCTAGCATCCAATACAGTGACCCATCTCTATTATCCAGAGTTGGCCCGTCAGCTTTTTGAATTGGCTGTTGAAATCAAGGAAAAGTTGGGCATTTCGCTAGACTTTATCAATCTTTCTGGCGGTATTGGTGTTAACTATCGTCCTGAGCAGGAGCCAAACGATATTGCCTTGATTGGTGAGGGAGTTCGTAAGGTGTATGAAGAGGTTCTTACTCCAGCTGGTCTTGGTCAGGTCAAGATTTTTACCGAATTGGGTCGTTTTATGCTAGCCCCTCACGGTGCTTTGGTCACAAGAGTCACTCATAAGAAAAAAACTTACCGTACCTATCTAGGTGTGGATGCATCAGCAGTCAATCTCATGCGTCCAGCCATGTACGGAGCCTACCACCATATCACCAATCTGACTCATCCAGAAGGACCAGCTGAAGTGGTAGATGTGGTCGGTTCACTCTGCGAAAACAATGATAAATTTGCAGTGAATCGCGAGTTACCTCATACAGAAATCGGTGATTTGCTGGTAATTCATGATACAGGTGCTCACGGTTTTTCAATGGGCTACCAGTACAACGCCAAACTTCGTTCTGCAGAAATTCTCTATACTGAAGAAGGTAAAGCCCGTCAAATCCGCCGTGCAGAGCACCCTGAGGACTATTTTGCAACCTTGTATGGCTTTGATTTTGAAGAATAAAATGATAATTAATTGAAAATGAAATTGAAAAACAGATTGCTTTCTAAAAAATAGGCAAAAATCTTGTTTTTCCTTCAAGTCGTGATATAATAAAACTATAAAACGTTTTCAAGGAAGGTAACGATATGTCTGAAGAAACAATTGATTATGGACAAGTGACAGGAATGGTGCATTCGACAGAAAGCTTTGGGTCAGTAGATGGGCCTGGGATTCGCTTTATTGTCTTTTTGCAAGGCTGTCACATGCGTTGCCAGTATTGCCACAACCCGGATACTTGGGCTATGGAGTCCAATAAATCACGTGAACGGACGGTAGATGATGTCTTGACAGAGGCCTTGCGCTACCGCGGTTTCTGGGGAAATAAGGGTGGTATTACAGTCAGTGGGGGAGAAGCCCTCTTGCAGATTGATTTCTTGATTGCCCTCTTTACCAAGGCCAAAGAACAAGGAATCCACTGTACCTTGGATACCTGTGCCCTTCCATTCCGTAATAAACCACGTTACCTTGAAAAGTTTGACAAGCTCATGGCTGTCACTGACTTGGTTCTCTTGGATATCAAGGAAATCAACGAAGAACAGCATAAGATTGTTACTAGCCAAACCAATAAAAACATCCTGGCCTGTGCCCAGTATCTATCAGATATTGGAAAACCTGTCTGGATTCGCCACGTGCTAGTTCCAGGATTGACAGACAGAGATGATGACTTGATTGAACTTGGGAAGTTCGTCAAGACCCTCAAAAATGTTGATAAGTTTGAAATTCTGCCTTATCATACTATGGGTGAGTTCAAATGGCGTGAATTGGGAATCCCATACTCACTCGAAGGAGTCAAACCACCAACAGCAGACCGTGTGAAAAACGCTAAAAAACTCATGGATACCGAAAGTTATCAAGACTATATGAAACGTGTACATGGATAAAAAAGAAGCCTGATGGAAACATCGGGCTTTTGATGTTACAAAAAGACTTAGCCATCCAGCTAAGCCTTTTTATTCTTATCTAGAACGTTGTTTTCCAGCGTTGCGATTTTTGTGTTTTTTCTTGCTTGTGATAGCAATTGGTTGTTCAGGGGTAACGTCTTTTCGTCCGTTTGCTGTTGAGAAAGCATTTGCTTTTGGTGGGTTCTTCGCCAGTTCTTCACGGACTTTTTTGCGAAGTTTTGGACGAACGATATAGTTGACGATAAACTGTTGGAGAATCATCATGAAACCACCGACAACCCAGTAAAGTGTAACACTAGCTGGTGAGAAGAGGGAGAAGACGACAATCATGAGTGGGCTCATGTAAATCATTTTCTTGATTTGTTCTCTTTGCATTTCATCTTCTACTCCGTGAAGTGAAAGGAGCGATTGAAGATAGTAAAGGACACCAGCGCAGGCAACCAAAATCATACTTGGAGAACCTAGAGGAATGCCTAGGTAGCTTGCTTGAGCAACCCCTTCAGTATGTTGGGCAGCAAAGTAGATAGCAGAGAAGAAAGGCATTTGAAGGAGGATAGGGAAACATCCTACACCACCAAACATGCTGATGCCGTGCTCTTTTTGAGCAGCAAAGAGGGCTTGTTGGGCTTCTAGTTTTTCTTCTTGAGTTGTTGCTTCTTTGAGACGAGTTTGATGTGGCTCAAGGACGTGCTTGAGGGCGTTCATCTTTTCAGAGTGAAGCGTTGCCTTCCATGATTGGTAGATACCCAGTGGCAAGATAATCAAGCGTACAATAATGGTTACGATGATGATACCAACCCCAAAACCAAGTCCCTTGTCATTGGCGAAGTACTTGATAGCTTCAGCCATAGGGGCTCCGATAGTATTCCAAATAAATCCTGTTGGTTGACCTGTGGCTTTATCGACATTGACACAGCCAGTCAAGACAAGCAACATAGCCACTCCCATAGCCGAGAGTGCAAAACGTTTAATAGATTTCACTGTTTTTATTCCTTCTTAAAAAATTATACCTTTCTATTCTACTGTTTTTTTACAAAATATACAATAGTTCTAGAGACCTAATTTGCGATTTTGAAGTCAGGGTAGGGAGGAAAGTTGCTCAGTTTGACATCTAAGTAGCTGACTTTTGAAAAAGGAGTTGGTCCTTTTCGAATTTCTTGGATAAATTTCGCCATGACAGCAGATGAGTCTGCTTGGGCTAAGATTTCAACTGTGCCATCGTCATTGTTCCAAACTCTCCCAGTAATACCACCAATTTCAAGTGCCAGGCTGTAAACACCCCAACGAAAGCCTACTCCCTGAACCCTACCTTGGGCAATCATTCTAACCTTTTGCATACCAAACCCCTTTGATTGTGTTATAATATTTCTATGACTATTATAACCTCAAAAGCCAATTCTGTGGTGAAAAATGCCAAGAAATTACACCAAAAAAAATACCGAAAGACAGCCTACTTGATTGAAGGCTGGCACTTGTTTGAAGAAGCTGTTCAAGCTGGAGTGACGATTGAGAAAATCTTTGCCTTAGAAAATTACCGAGATCAGTTAACTACTTTTCCGCAAACTGTCTGGGTGTCAGAGGATATTTTGCTGGATTTGGCGGATTCTCAGACTCCACAGGGAATTGTTGCGGTGGTTCAAAAAGAAGAAGTAGGGCAAGCTGATTTGAGTCAGGGAAAGTTCTTGTTTTTGGAAGATGTGCAAGATCCTGGTAATGTGGGAACTATCATTCGAACTGCGGATGCAGCAGGCTTTACAGGAGTGATTGTTTCAGATAAGTCGGCAGACATCTATAGTCTCAAGACCCTACGTTCTATGCAAGGCAGTCATTTTCATTTGCCTATTTATCGGATGTCAAGCCAAGCACTTCTCGAGGAAGCTAAAAAGGCTGGTATCCCTGTGCTGGCAACCACTCTTTCCAAGGATTCTAAAGATTATCGTGACTTGCCTCATTTAGATCAGTTTGTCTTGGTCATGGGAAATGAGGGTCAAGGAATTAGTCCCCTCATGGCTGAAAGTGCAGACCAGTTGGTCCATATTAGCATGAAGGGTCAGGCCGAGAGTCTCAATGTTGCAGTTGCAGCAGGTATTTTGATTTTTCATTTAAGCTAATTTTAACTTTCTTTGTTATAATCAAGGAAAGATATTCATAGAAAAGGAGACAAGGATGAATCATACTATTATACAAGGTCGTACAGGTCTTAATCAATTTTACGCTAAGGTCTATGCTTTTGTTGGTCTGGGAATCGGATTATCCGCCTTGGTATCTGGTCTCATGTTGACTGTTTTTCAGTCTCAGTTGGTTTACTTTTTGATGCAGGGGCGTCTCTGGTTGACCATCGCAACCTTTGCAGAGCTAGCACTAGTCTTCGTTGCTAGTAACATGGCCTTAAAGAATAGTCCAGCGGCTCTTCCAGTATTTTTACTTTACTCCGTTTTAAACGGCTTTACCCTCAGTTTTGTGGTGGCCTTCTATACTCCAGGTACAGTTTTATCTGCCTTTGTATCAAGCGCCCTTCTCTTCTTTGTCATGGCGGCAGTTGGCATATTCACTAAGAAAGACTTGAGTGGAATTGGTCGAGCTATGATGGCAGCTCTAATCGGTTTGTTGATTGCCATGGTAGTTAATATTTTCTTAGCTAGTGGCTTCTTTGATTATATGATTAGCGTAGCCATGGTTTTGGTCTTCTCAGGGTTGATTGCTTGGGACAACCAAAGAATTCGTCTCGCATATGAACAATCACAAGGTCGTGTGGCGACAGGTTGGGTTGTGTCAATGGCTCTCAGTATCTATCTTGATTTTATCAATCTTTTCCTAAGTATTCTACGTATCTTCGGTCGCAATGACTAAAAGATTCATGACATCAGTGTTCGAAGGAGCACTGATTTTTTTATATTTGCTCTTTCCTTTTCTTGGAAATAGGTGTATAATGCTTTTAATTAATTTTTGAGGAGTAGTTTATGAAGAAAAGTTTTATCCATCAACAAGAAGAAATTTCTTTTGTCAAAAACACTTTTACCCAGTATTTGAAAGATAAGCTAGAAGTTGTCGAAGTGCAAGGTCCCATCTTGAGTAAGGTCGGTGATGGGATGCAGGACAACTTATCAGGTGTGGAGAATGCCGTATCGGTCAAGGTTCTCCAAATCCCTGATGCTACTTATGAAGTGGTGCACTCACTTGCTAAATGGAAACGCCATACCTTGGCCCGCTTTGGTTTCGGTGAGGGTGAAGGTCTCTTTGTTCACATGAAGGCCCTTCGTCCAGACGAAGACTCGCTGGATGCGACCCACTCTGTTTATGTTGATCAGTGGGACTGGGAAAAGGTCATTCCAAATGGCCAACGTAACATTGCTTACCTAAAAGAAACTGTTGAGAAGATTTACAAGGCTATTCGCCTGACTGAGCTAGCTGTTGAAGCCCGCTATGATATCGAATCAATTTTGCCAAAACAAATCACTTTCATCCATACAGAAGAGTTGGTAGAACGCTACCCAGACTTGACACCGAAAGAACGTGAAAATGCCATCTGTAAAGAATTTGGTGCTGTTTTCTTGATTGGTATCGGTGGTGAATTACCAGACGGTAAACCGCACGATGGACGTGCACCAGACTACGATGACTGGACAAGTGAGTCTGAAAATGGCTACAAGGGTCTTAACGGCGATATTCTTGTTTGGAATGAGTCTTTAGGTGGAGCCTTTGAGTTGTCTTCTATGGGAATCCGTGTAGATGAAGAAGCCCTTCGTCGTCAGGTAGAAATCACTGGTGATGAAGACCGCTTGGAATTGGAATGGCATAAGGCTTTGTTGAATGGCCTATTCCCATTGACAATCGGTGGAGGAATTGGACAATCTCGTATGGCCATGTTCTTACTTCGCAAGAAACATATCGGAGAAGTGCAAACAAGTGTTTGGCCTCAAGAAGTCCGCGATACTTACGAAAATATTTTATAGAGAATCGAACCGCAAGGTTCGGTTTTCTTTCTCTTTTCGCCCATAATTTGGTATAATAAACGGTATGAAAATCGTATCAGGAATCTATGGGGGTCGTCCCCTCAAGACGTTAGAAGGAAAGATAACAAGACCCACTTCGGATAAGGTTAGGGGCGCCATTTTTAACATGATTGGTCCCTACTTTGAAGGGGGGCGAGTCTTGGACCTTTATGCAGGTAGTGGTGGCTTATCTATTGAGGCAGTATCGCGTGGCATGTCTAGTGCTGTTTTGGTAGAGCGAGACCGTAAGGCTCAGGTCATCGTGGCTGAAAATATCCAGATGACCAAGGAAGTTGGAAAATTTCAACTCCTCAAGATGGATGCGGAACGAGCTCTGGAGCAGGTGTCTGGGCCTTTCGACCTTATTTTCTTAGACCCTCCTTATGCCAAGGAACAAATCGTAGCAGATATTGAAAAAATGGCTGAGAGAGAGCTTTTTTCTGAAGATGTCATGGTCGTGTGTGAGACGGACAAAGCAGTGGAACTTCCAGAAGAAATTGCCTGCCTGGGTATCTGGAAGGAAAAAATTTATGGAATTAGTAAGGTGACAGTCTATGTCAGATAAGATTGGCTTATTCACAGGCTCATTTGACCCGATGACAAATGGGCATTTGGATATGATTGAACGAGCTAGCAAACTCTTTGATAAGCTCTATGTGGGTATTTTTTTTAATCCTCACAAACAAGGATTTCTCCCTATCGAAAATCGTAAACGGGGGCTAGAAAAGGCTGTGAAACATTTGGGAAATGTTGAAGTTGTGTCTTCTCATGATGAATTGGTAGTTGATGTCGCAAAAAGACTGGTGGCTACTTGCCTAGTGCGGGGCTTGAGGAATGCGGCGGATTTGCAATATGAAGCCAGTTTCGACTACTACAACCATCAGCTGTCTCCTGATATAGAGACCATTTATTTACATAGCCGACCTGAGCATCTTTATATCAGTTCATCAGGTGTTCGAGAGCTGCTGAAGTTTGGTCAGAATATTGCCTGCTATGTTCCCGAGAGTATTTTGGAGGAAATAAGAAATGAAAAAAAAGATTAGATGGCCCTTATATGTCATTGCGGCCTTGATAGCGACTTTCTTGGCTTTTGTGGTACCCTTGCCTTACTATATAGAGGTTCCAGGTGGTTCGGAAGATATTCGCCAGGTCCTCAAAGTCAATGACACAGAAGATAAGGAAGCTGGTGCCTATCAATTCGTTACGGTTGGTGTTCAGCATGCTACTGTAGCCCATATGATTTATGCTTGGTTGACGCCTTTCACAGATATTCGTAGTGCCCAAGAGACTACAGGTGGCTCTTCCGATGTTGAATTTATGCGGATCAATCAATTCTACATGCAGACATCGCAAAATATGGCCAAGTATCAAGGACTAAAAACAGCTGGTAAGGATATTGAACTCAAATACCTTGGGGTTTATGTTTTGACTGTGACGGATAATTCGACCTTTAAAGGGATTCTCAACATCTCTGATACAGTCACAGCAGTCAATGATCAGACTTTTGACAGTTCCAAAGATTTGATTGATTACGTCAATTCTCAAAAACTAGGGGACTCCGTCAAGGTGACCTATGAAGAGGATGGGCAAACCAAGTCTGCAGAAGGTAAGATTATCACCTTGGAAAATGGCAAAAATGGAATTGGAATCGGCTTAATTGACCGTACAGAAGTGACCAGTGATGTCCCAATTCTCTTTTCAACAGCTGGTATCGGCGGTCCAAGTGCTGGTCTCATGTTTAGTCTGGCTATCTATACCCAAATAGCTGACCCAGGCCTTCGTAATGGCCGTATCGTTGCCGGCACAGGAACCATTGACCGCGATGGTAATGTGGGGGACATTGGAGGTATTGATAAGAAAGTTGTAGCTTCGGCTAGAGAAGGTGCCGCGATTTTCTTTGCCCCTGATAATCCTGTTAGCGAAGAAGAACAAAAAGCGCATCCAGATGCGAAAAACAATTACCAGACAGCCCTAGAAGCAGCCAAAACAATCAAGACGGCTATGAAAATTGTTCCCGTTAAAACCCTACAAGATGCAATTGATTACTTGAAAAACAATCCCTAGTTTTTGAGTGAAGTTTCCAAACTAGCGCACAAACAGAGAAGATGGTATAATAGTCAAATGGTTCAATTATTATTCACTCTAAGCAGTCACATGCTCTTTATTTATGTGAGTTTTTACCTTTTAAAGGATCTTGTTAGATGGGAAAAGGTTTTAAAAGTGACAGCTGAGAATACAAGAAAAGTTCGTTTATTGATAGCTCTTTTCAGCATCGTAATGGGCTTTATCTTGAGTTCTTTCTTTATCAGTTTGTATCAGTTGTGGCAGGAAGCGCTTAGAGGATTATTATAAAATCAAATGTAAAGGAAATAAGTATGGAAAAAATTGTGGTTCAAGGTGGCGATAATCGTCTGGTAGGAAGTGTTACGATCGAAGGAGCAAAGAATGCAGTCTTGCCCTTGTTGGCAGCGACTATTCTAGCCAGTGAAGGAAAGACCGTCTTACAGAATGTTCCTATCTTGTCAGATGTTTTCACTATGAAACAGGTGGTTCGTGGTTTAAATGCTAAGGTAGATTTTGATGAGGAAGCCCATCTTGTCGAGGTGAACGCGACTGGCGACATCACAGAGGAAGCTCCTTACAAGTATGTCAGCAAGATGCGCGCATCCATCGTTGTCTTGGGGCCAATTCTTGCCCGTGTAGGTCATGCTAAGGTATCCATGCCAGGTGGTTGTACGATTGGTAGCCGCCCTATTGATCTTCATTTGAAAGGTTTGGAAGCTATGGGGGCTAAGATTAGTCAGACAGCTGGTTACATCGAAGCTAAGGCTGATCGCTTACATGGCGCTCATATCTATATGGACTTCCCAAGTGTTGGTGCTACGCAGAACTTGATGATGGCAGCGACCCTAGCTGATGGGGTGACAGTGATTGAAAATGCTGCGCGTGAGCCTGAGATTGTGGACCTAGCCATTCTTCTCAATGAAATGGGAGCCAAGGTCAAAGGAGCTGGCACAGAGACCATTACCATTACTGGTGTTGAGAAACTTCACGGTACGACTCATAATGTGGTTCAAGACCGTATCGAAGCAGGAACCTTTATGGTAGCTGCTGCCATGACTGGTGGTGATGTCTTGATTCGAGATGCTGTCTGGGAGCACAACCGTCCCTTGATTGCCAAGTTGCTTGAAATGGGTGTTGAAGTAATTGAAGAAGACGAAGGAATTCGTGTTCGCTCTCAACTAGAAAATCTAAAAGCTGTCCATGTGAAAACCTTGCCCCACCCAGGTTTTCCAACAGATATGCAGGCTCAATTTACAGCCTTGATGACCGTCGCAAAAGGGGAATCAACTATGGTGGAGACAGTTTTTGAGAATCGTTTTCAACACCTAGAAGAAATGCGTCGCATGGGCTTGCATTCTGAGATTATCCGTGACACAGCTCGTATTGTTGGTGGACAGCCTTTGCAGGGAGCAGAAGTTCTTTCAACTGACCTTCGTGCCAGTGCAGCCTTGATTTTGACAGGTTTGGTAGCACAGGGAGAAACCGTGGTTGGTAAATTGGTTCACTTGGATAGAGGTTACTACCGTTTCCATGAGAAGTTAGCGCAGCTGGGGGCCAAGATTCAGCGGATTGAGGCAAGTGATGAAGATGAATAAGAAATCAGGCTACGTAGCCAAGCGTTTACTTTTAGTCATCCTAGTACTGATTTTAGGCGTTCTAGCCCTAGGAATCGGTTTAATGGTCGGTTATGGAATCTTGGGCAAGGGTCAAGATCCATGGGCCATCCTATCTCCAGCAAAATGGCAGGAATTGATTCATAAATTTACAGGAAATTAGGCTGGAAAACCAGCCTTTTTCTAGAGATAAGGAGAAATATGAACAAAAAAACAAGACAGACACTGATCGGACTGCTAGTTTTATTGCTTTTGTCTGCAGGGAGTTATTATATCAAGCAGATGCAGTCGACAGCTAATAGTCCTAAAACCAAGCTTAGTCAGAAAAACCAAGCTTCGGAAGCTCCTAGTCAAGAATTGGCAGAAAGTGTCTTAACAGATGCAGTTAAGAGTCAAATAAAAGGGAGTCTGGAGTGGAATGGATCCGGTGCTTTTATCGTCAATGGCAATAAAACCAATCTAGATGCCAAGGTTTCAAGTAAACCTTACGCTGATAATAAAACAAAGACAGTTGGCAAGGAAACTGTGCCAACTGTAGCTAATGCCCTCTTGTCTAAGGTAACCCGCCAGTACAAGAATCGTGAAGAAACGGGGAATGGTTCGACTTCATGGACTCCTCCAGGCTGGCATCAGGTTAAGAATCTAAAGGGGACTTATACCCATGCAGTCGATAGAGGTCACTTGTTAGGCTATGCCTTAATCGGTGGCTTGGATGGTTTTGATGCCTCAACAAGCAATCCTAAAAACATTGCTGTTCAGACAGCCTGGGCCAATCAGGCGCAAGCCGAGGATTCGACAGGGCAAAACTACTATGAAAGCATGGTCCGTAAAGCCTTGGACCAAAACAAGCGTGTCCGTTACCGTGTAACCCTTTATTACGCTACAAATGAGGATTTGGTTCCTTCAGCTTCACAGATTGAAGCCAAGTCTTCAGACGGAGAATTGGAATTCAATGTTCTAGTTCCCAATGTTCAAAAGGGACTTCAACTGGATTACCGAACTGGAGAAGTAACGGTAACTCAGTAAAAGATAAGATAAACTCCTATATCACTTATGGATGTAGGAGTTCATTTTTACTAGTTTAAGAAGGACTACAATAGACACTGATAAAAAATAATATGTACTGTATTAAATTTTGTGATATAATAAAGGATAAGATACTATTTTAGGAGAAGAACTATGGAAGACCCAAGTAGTCAGAATTTGTTGCTACAATTTGTTTTATTGTTTATCTTGACGGTATTAAATGCCTTTTTCTCAGCCACAGAAATGGCCATGGTGTCACTAAACCGTGCGCGTGTTGAACAAAAGGCAGAAGAAGGGGATAAACGCTATATCCGTCTGCTGAAGGTACTAGAAAATCCTAACCACTTTTTATCAACTATTCAAGTAGGGATTACCCTGATTACGATTTTGTCAGGGGCGAGTTTGGCAGAAACTCTGGGACGAGAAATTGCATCTTGGCTTGGAAATGGCGAAACAGCTTATGCTATTGCAAGTTTTCTATCTTTAGCATTTTTGACTTATATTTCCATCGTTTTTGGGGAATTGTATCCTAAGAGAATCGCTCTTAATCTAAAGGACGCTTTAGCGGTTCGTACAGCGCCAGTTATTATTGGCCTTGGGGAACTAGTTAGTCCCTTTGTTTGGCTTTTGTCTGCATCTACCAATCTTTTGAGTCGTTTGACTCCTATGACCTTTGATGATGCTGACGAAAAAATGACCCGTGATGAAATTGAGTACATGCTGACCAATAGTGAAGAAACACTAGATGCTGACGAAATTGAGATGCTACAGGGAATTTTTTCACTGGACGAATTGATGGCTAGAGAAGTCATGGTTCCTCGGACGGATGCCTTCATGGTTGATATTCAGGATGATAGTCAAACCATTATCCAAAGTATTTTAAAACAAAACTTTTCCCGTATCCCAGTTTATGATGGGGATAAGGACAATGTGATTGGAATCATTCATACCAAGAGTCTTCTTAAGGCAGCCTTTGTAGACGGTTTTGACAATATCGTCTGGAAGAGAATCTTACAAGATCCACTCTTTGTTCCTGAAACCATTTTTGTAGATGACTTGCTAAAAGAATTGCGCAATACTCAAAGACAAATGGCAATCTTGCTGGATGAATATGGTGGTATGGCTGGTTTGGTGACCCTAGAAGACCTCTTAGAGGAAATTGTAGGCGAGATTGATGACGAAACAGATAGGGCTGAAATCGAAGTTCATCAAATCGGAGAAGATACTTATATTGTTCAAGGTACCATGAATCTCAATGATTTCAATGATTACTTTGATGTTGAACTAGAAAGTGATGACGTTGATACCATCGCTGGTTATTATTTGACAGGAATTGGGACTATTCCAACGACTGAGAAACTCAGCTATGAATTGGTCAGCCAGAATAAACAGCTTATCCTAACCAATGATAAGGTAAAAAATGGACGTGTTACCAAGGTAAAAGTTCAAGTCACAGAGCTCGAAATAGAAGAAGAAACAGAGTAAACTAGAGGCTTTTGTCACCATGTGTGGCGAAGCCTTTTTCAGTTGATTTCAAAAGAAAATTGTGCCCTCGAGAAACTCAGACTCAAGATGTTTGTAAATTATATGTATTTATTAAAAGAAAAAGCCCTTCAAACGGGGCTTTCTGTTCATTTGTAACTTGATAATTCAAGTTATAGAAGGCGGTAGACGGATTTGAACCGACGATCAAGCTTTTGCAGAGCCGTGCCTTACCACTTGGCTATACCGCCTTAACGTTTATTATTATACCTTGAAAATGATTTTCAGTCAATAGCTTTTTCAGATTTTTTGTGTTAATAAGCCTAAATATTCTGAAAATTCGTTTACTTTTCTTGAAATATCTTAAAATATATGGTATAATTAATAATAACCTATACTTTATAAGAGGAGTAAAGAAATGAAAAAAAGTCAAGTGCTTGCTGTAGCGGGGGCTACCTTATTAGCATCAGGAGTTCTAGCTGCGTGTTCAAACACTAGTTCAAATAATGCTAAACTAGCAAAAGATTACCAATATGTTTATCAAACAGACCCAGAAACTTTGGATTATATCGTTAGCAATATTGATTCAACATCATTCGTCACAACAAATGCTGTAGATGGTTTGTTGGCTAATGATAAATACGGTAACCTGGTTCCTTCTATTGCTGAATCATGGACAGTTTCAAAAGATGGTTTGACTTATACCTATAAAATCCGTAAGGATGCTAAATGGGTAACTGCAGAGGGAGAAGAATATGCTCCTGTCACTGCTAAAGACTTCGTTACTGGTTTGAAACATGCTGTAGATGGAAAATCAAAAGGACTTTCAATCGTTAGCTCTTCCATTAAAGGATTAGAAGCATACATCAAGGGTGAAACAAGTGATTTTTCAACTGTTGGTGTAAAAGCACTTGATGACCAAACACTAGAGTATACCTTGAACCAGCCAGAAACTTTCTGGAATGATAAGACAACTAGTGGTGTTTTGATGCCAGTTAATGAAGAATTCTTAGCTTCAAAAGGGGAAGGTTTTGGTGCCCCAACAGATGCTAACTCTATTCTTTATAACGGTCCATTTGTCTTGAAAGCTGTAACTCCTAAATCATCTATCGAGATGGCTAAAAATGACGCTTACTGGGATAAAGAAAATGTAAAAATTGAGAACGTTAAGTTCACTTTCTGGGATGGTAAGGACCAAGATGTGATTGCCAAAGGTTTTGCTGATGGTCAATATAGCAAGGCGCGTATCTTCCCTACAAGTTCTACATATGAAAAATATGCAGCTGACTTCAAAGATAACATTTACTTTAATGAACCAGGAGCGGGAGTTGCAACTGTCAGCTTGAACTATGGCCGTACAACTTATAACCACACTGCTAAGACAAGTGATGCCCAAAAGACATCTACTAAGAAAGCCTTGTTAAACAAGGAATTCCGTCAAGCCTTGAACTTTGCGGTAGATCGCAGTTCTTATTCAGCTCAAACAAATGGTACTGATGGAGCTACAGTAGCCATCCGTAATACATTTGCACCATATAATCTTCAAGTTGGTAAGAAAACATTTGGTGAATTGGTACAAGATAGCTTGGCTAAGACAAATTCTTCTACTTGGTCAAACGTATCTCTAGCAGATTCTCAAAATGGTCTTTACAATGAAGAAAAAGCGAAAGAAGCATTTGCTAAAGCTAAATCAAGCCTACAAGCTGAAGGTGTTGAATTCCCAATCCACTTGGATGCCTTGGTTATCCAAGAATCAACAGCGGTTGTAAACCGTGTCCAATCATTGAAGCAATCAATTGAAAAGGTATTGGGTTCAGATAATGTTGTCGTAGACTTGCAACAAATGACTCAAGCAGAAGCTTTACCAATTTCATTTAGTGCTCCAACAGCTAAAGAGCAAGACTGGGATATCCATACATTGTCAGGATGGAACCCTGACTATCAAGATCCTTCTACTTTCTTGGATCAGTTTGTCATCAAGGGAGGAAACACTCGCCTTTACCTTGGTATTGACCAAAACACGGATGCATCAGTAGTAAGTAAACTTGGTTTGGCTGACTATGGAAAATTACTTGATGACGCAAACAGCGAAAATCAAGATGTTCAAAAACGTTATGAAAAATACGCAGTAGCACAAGCTTGGTTGACTGATAATGCTTTGACAATTCCAGTAATGGCTTCTCCTAAAGAAACAGCCGTTTCATTTGTTTCAAAGGTTCTACCATTTAGCTCTTCATATTCTGTAGCTGGTCTTAAAGGTGAAAATGCAGGATACCTGAAGTATACTGAAGTTGGTGAAAAAGCAATCACCAAAGAAGAGTATGAAAAAGCTCGTGAAAAATGGTTGAAAGAAAAGGCTGAGTCAAACGAGAAAGCTCAAAAAGAATTGGCAAGTCATGTGAAGTAAATAATTTTCAATAGAACTTTCTCTCCATGAGGAGAAGGTTCTTTTGGGATTTTTAAAGGAAATGATATGAAAAAATATATTTTTATGCGTGTTTTGCGGTCATTGGTTTCTATCTTCTTAGTAACAACC
Source organism: Streptococcus sp. 714 (assembly GCF_013277115.1). GTDB lineage: Bacteria > Bacillota > Bacilli > Lactobacillales > Streptococcaceae > Streptococcus. Next base: position 39,370 of record NZ_VMMH01000004.1, on the reverse strand, counting down.
TTGACTTACACGATTATCTATACAATGGTTCCTCGAAAATTGATTTTCAAACAGGATACCAACTATAACAAGATTGCGACAACGGCTGATAAACGTGATAACTATGAAAATACCGTTTATGAGCGTATGGGCTATATCGAGTACTACGATACCAAGGAATTGCAAGAAAAAGCTAGCCAGATGGATGCTTCTGTAACAGTTGAAGCTAATGACACCAACAAGGCTATCTATGAAAAATACATCAAACAAATCGGTCATGGTTGGACCCTGGGAGAATTTACTGAAAGTGGTCAATTCTACGCTACTCGTGAAATCCCAATTTTTGAACGTGTTTTCAAATTCTATGCTAACTTGATTGACATTGACCATACAAATAAAATTCAAGACCCTGAAAATCCAGACTTGAAACGTTACCTTCGTTTCGAAAACGATCCAGCTATCGGATGGTCCTTGGTCGGTTCAGGTACTAAACACAAATATCTCTTGTACTTCAACAGTCAGTTCCCATTTGTGCATCAAAACTTTGTGAACATTAATTTAGGTGACTCTTATCCAACCTATGCTAATAGTCCTGTTTTACAGGTTATTACTCAGGGACAAGGACAAACAAAAACGGCTCAAGTTCAGTTCCCAACAGGTAAGAAAACTTCTTCTGTAAATATTTACTCAAGAACCTACAAATCACCTAGTCAGGCTGATTCTCGTGAAGTAGCCAACTACGGGAAAGATGATCCTTATACAGCCACTGAAAGTAACTACCAATATCCTTCTATGATTGCCAGCTCTGCTGTCGTTGGATTGATTGGTTTGGTGATTTCTTATGCGATTGCCGTGCCACTTGGTTCAGCTATGGCTCGCTTCAAGAACACTTGGATTGATAGCTTTTCAACAGGGGCTTTGACCTTCTTGATGGCTCTTCCAACAATTGCTTTGGTTTATATCGTTCGTTTGGCTGGATCTTCAATCGGCTTGCCAGATTCATTCCCTATCTTGGGTGCTGGAGATTGGCGTTCATATGTTTTACCAGCAGTTATCCTTGGTTTATTGGGTGCTCCTGGTACAGCTATTTGGATTCGTCGTTACATGATTGACTTGCAGTCGCAAGACTTTGTACGTTTTGCTCGTGCAAAAGGTTTGTCTGAAAAAGAAATTTCAAACAAACACATCTTTAAAAATGCCATGGTTCCTCTGGTTTCAGGAATTCCTGGTGCCGTTATCGGGGTTATCGGTGGTGCAACTCTTACTGAAACAGTCTTCGCCTTCCCAGGTATGGGTAAAATGTTGATTGACTCTGTAAAAGCATCTAATAACTCTATGGTCGTTGGTCTTGTCTTCATCTTTACATGTATTTCTATCTTCTCACTTCTTTTAGGAGATATTTGGATGACCATTATTGACCCACGTATTAAATTGACTGAGAAAGGAGGCAAATAATGTCTACAATCGATAAAGAAAAATTTCAGTTCGTAAAACGTGACGATTTTGCCTCTGAAGCCATTGATGCGCCAGCCTATTCTTACTGGGGATCAGTGTTTAGACAATTTATGAAGAAAAAATCAACTGTAGTCATGTTGGGAATCTTGGTAGCTATCATTTTGATGAGTTTCATCTACCCAATGTTTTCTAAGTTTGATTTCAATGATGTCAGCAAGGTAAACGACTTTAGTGCTCGTTATATCAAGCCAAATGCGGAGCATTGGTTCGGTACAGACAGTAACGGTAAATCTCTCTTTGACGGTGTCTGGTTCGGAGCTCGTAACTCTATCCTCATTTCTGTGATTGCGACAGTGATTAACTTAGTTATCGGTGTCTTTGTCGGTGGTATTTGGGGAATTTCAAAATCCGTTGACCGTGTCATGATGGAAGTTTATAACGTCATCTCAAACATCCCATCTCTTTTGATTGTCATTGTCTTGACTTACTCAATCGGAGCTGGATTCTGGAATCTGATTTTTGCCATGAGTGTAACAACATGGATTGGGATTGCCTTCATGGTCCGTGTGCAAATCTTGCGTTATCGTGACTTGGAATACAACTTGGCGTCACGTACTTTGGGAACGCCAACATTGAAGATTGTTGCCAAAAATATCATGCCTCAATTGGTATCTGTTATTGTGACAACGATGACTCAAATGCTTCCAAGCTTTATCTCATACGAAGCTTTCTTGTCTTTCTTCGGTCTTGGATTACCGATTACAGTGCCAAGTTTGGGTCGTTTGATTTCAGATTATTCACAAAACGTAACAACCAATGCTTACTTATTCTGGATTCCATTGACAACTCTTGTTTTGGTATCCTTGTCCCTTTTCGTAGTTGGTCAAAACTTAGCGGATGCTAGTGATCCACGTACACATAGATAGGAGTAGAAATGACAAAAGAAAAAAATGTAATTTTGACTGCTCGCGATATTGTCGTGGAATTTGACGTTCGTGACAAAGTATTGACAGCTATTCGCGGCGTTTCTCTTGAACTAGTTGAAGGAGAAGTATTAGCCTTGGTAGGTGAGTCAGGATCAGGAAAATCTGTTTTGACAAAGACTTTCACAGGTATGCTTGAAGAAAATGGTCGTATTGCCCAAGGAAGTATTGACTACCGTGGTCAGGATTTGACAGCTTTATCTTCTCACAAAGATTGGGAACAAATTCGTGGTGCTAAGATTGCGACGATCTTCCAAGACCCGATGACTAGTTTGGACCCAATTAAAACAATTGGTAGTCAGATTACAGAAGTTATTGTAAAACACCAAGGAAAAACAGCTAAAGAAGCAAAAGAATTGGCCATTGACTACATGAATAAGGTTGGGATTCCAGACGCAGATAGACGTTTTGATGAATACCCCTTCCAATATTCTGGAGGAATGCGTCAACGTATCGTTATTGCTATTGCCCTTGCCTGCCGACCTGATGTCTTGATCTGTGATGAGCCAACGACTGCCTTGGATGTAACCATCCAAGCACAGATTATTGATTTGCTAAAATCTTTACAAAACGAGTACCATTTCACAACAATCTTTATCACCCACGACCTTGGTGTGGTAGCAAGTATTGCGGATAAGGTAGCGGTGATGTATGCAGGAGAAATCGTTGAGTATGGAACTGTTGAGGAAGTCTTCTATGACCCTCGCCATCCATATACATGGAGTCTCTTGTCTAGCTTGCCTCAGCTTGCTGATGATAAAGGGGATCTTTACTCAATCCCAGGAACACCTCCGTCACTTTATACTGACCTGAAAGGGGATGCTTTTGCCTTGCGTTCTGACTATGCAATGCAGATTGACTTCGAACAAAAAGCCCCTCAATTCTCAGTATCAGAGACGCATTGGGCTAAAACTTGGCTTCTTCATGAGGATGCTCCAAAAGTAGAAAAACCAGCTGTGATTGCAAATCTCCACGATAAGATCCGTGAAAAAATGGGATTTGCCCATCTGGCTGACTAGGAGGAAGGAAATGTCTGAAAAATTAGTAGAAATCAAAGATTTAGAAATTTCCTTCGGTGAAGGAAGTAAGAAGTTTGTTGCGGTTAAAAATGCTAACTTCTTTATCAACAAGGGAGAAACTTTCTCGCTTGTAGGTGAATCAGGAAGTGGGAAAACAACTATTGGTCGTGCCATCATCGGTCTAAATGATACAAGTAATGGAGATATCATTTTTGATGGTCAAAAGATTAATGGTAAGAAATCGCGTGAACAAGCTGCGGAATTGATTCGTCGAATCCAGATGATTTTCCAAGACCCTGCCGCAAGTTTGAATGAACGTGCGACTGTTGATTATATTATTTCTGAGGGTCTTTACAATCACCGTTTGTTTAAGGATGAAGAAGAACGTAAAGAGAAAGTTCAAAATATTATCCGTGAAGTAGGTCTTCTTGCTGAGCACTTGACTCGTTACCCTCATGAGTTCTCAGGTGGTCAACGTCAACGTATCGGTATTGCCCGTGCCTTGGTGATGCAGCCAGACTTTGTTATTGCGGATGAGCCCATTTCAGCCTTGGACGTTTCTGTGCGTGCCCAAGTCTTGAACTTGCTCAAAAAATTCCAAAAAGAACTTGGTTTGACCTATCTCTTTATCGCCCATGACTTGTCGGTTGTTCGTTTTATTTCAGATCGTATCGCAGTTATTTATAAGGGTGTTATTGTAGAGGTTGCTGAAACAGAAGAATTGTTTAACAATCCAATTCATCCATATACTCAAGCCTTGCTGTCAGCGGTACCAATTCCAGATCCAATCTTGGAACGTAAGAAGGTCTTGAAGGTTTATGACCCAAGTCAACACGACTATGAGACTGATAAGCCGTCTATGGTTGAAATCCGTCCAGGTCACTATATTTGGGCTAACCAAGCCGAATTGGCACGTTATCAAAAAGGACTAAACTAAGAATGGTTTTATAATTTCCATGTCAATTTTTATGGAAATTATAAACCTTTTTTTGTTGAATTGATTTGAAAAAACTTTGAAATTATCCTGAAAGAATTTTCGGAAAATTTTAAAAAATTCTGAAATATTCTTGACAGCTAATGAAAAAGGTGGTAAGATAGGAAACATCAAAAAAGAAAGCAGAAAAAGAAATGAATAAGAGACAAGCTGTAACTATGAATCAAAACTTTTACTTTAGCTACTTTAGATAGTGTTTGTAGACATGTCACCATGGATGCAAACAGTTCAAGCAATTTGTTTGTATCTATGTGGCTAAGATTTTTGATTGTGGTCCATATAGATGAATATCTAAATGGACTAGCAAAGTTATAACTTGTTAGATTATTTCAAGCATCCGTTTAGGTATTATCTAGGCGGTTTTTTGTTTTATACTCTTCGAAAATCAAATTCAAACCACGTCAACGTCGCCTTGCCGTAGGTATATGTTACTGACTCTGTCAGTCTTATTTACAACCTCAAAGCAGTGCTTTGAGCAGCCTGCGGCTAGTTTCCTAGTTTGCTCTTTGATTTTCATTGAGTATTATCTTTTCTGAGAAGGAGTTTCATTATGAAAGTTGTTCGAAAATTACTAGCACCCCTCTTGGTAGTGGGGATCCTCTTGACTTCTCTGATTAGTTTGCATCAGTTGAAGGCAGATAAGAAAAAAGATGTGTTTCGTATCGGTATTTCGCAATTTATTACCCACCAGTCTTTAGATGCTACTAGAGAAGGATTTGTGGATGAACTGGCCAAACAAGGCTATGTTGAGGGGAAAAATATTGAGATTGATTTGCAAAATGCCCAGGGAGAACAACGAAATCTTAAAACGATTTCCCAGCAACTAGCAGAATCTAGTGATGTCGTTCTAGCTATCGCAACGCCTTCTGCTCAGAGCTTGGCCAATACAACGCAAACGACACCGGTTGTCTTTTCAGCTGTAACAGATCCTGTTAGTGCCAAGTTGGTTGAGTCAAGAGAGCATTCTGGAGGCAATGTAACTGGGACAAGCGACCAGTCGTCAGATGCCATTTCAACCCAAATCAATTTGATAAAGAAAGTGTTGCCAAAGGCTAAAACGATTGGAATTCTCTATACTCAGAGTGAGCCAAATTCGGTTGTCCAAAAGGATGAGGCTAAGCGTCTTCTGGAAGAAAAAGGCTTTACCGTTGTTGAAAAAACAATCTTGGACAGTAACAACGTCAAGGCGGCAGCAGAGAGTTTGATGGCAGAAGTGGATATGGTTTTTGTACCAACGGATAATATCATTTCGTCAACCATGGAAACAGTCAAGCAGGTTTCTATTAAACACAAGGTTCCAGTATTTGGTGGCTCAACAGAAATGATTGCGGTTGGTGGCTTGTATAACTACGGAACCAATTATGAAGAACTGGGACGTCAGACAGCCCGCATGTTGATTCGTGTTTTAAAAGGTGAGAAGCCAGAAAATATAGCAGTTGAGGTACCTGAAAAACTGGAATTGCATACCAATAAAGAAATGGCAGATGCACTAGGAATTGATATTAGTAAGTTAGAAAGCAAGGAATAGGGAGGTTTAAGATGAGTTTTGTATTATCTAGTTTATCAGAAGGTTTGCTATGGTCGATTATGGCCATTGGAGTCTACTTGACTTTCCGTATTTTGGATATTGCGGATATGACTGCTGAAGGAGCCTTTCCTTTGGGGGCAGCTGTCGTCGTATCGCAAATACAGGCAGGGACAAATCCTTGGATTGCGACCTTACTTGCTTTGCTGGCAGGTATGGTAGCAGGTCTGGTATCAGGAATGCTCCACACCAAGATGAAAATCCCGGCTCTCTTGACAGGGATTGTGACCTTGACAGGGCTCTATTCAATCAATATTAAAATCATGGGAAGTGTGCCCAATCTTTCCTTGGGAGATTCTTCAACTGTCTTTAAACAATTGGCGAGCTTGGGGCTGACAAATGAAGAAGCTGTTTTCTCATTCAGCTTGGCCTGTCTCTTACTTGTTTGCTTGGTCTTGACTCTTTTGATGAAAACGGAGATTGGTTTGGTTTTACGTTCTACTGGGGACAATATTCCTATGAGTGAGGCCAATGGAGTCAATGTAGACACCATGAAGATTGTTGGTTACATGATTTCAAACGGCTTGATTGCCCTATGTGGTTCCTTGTTCGCCCAAAATGATGGATTTTCAGATGTAACCTCTGGGACAGGAACCATTGTTGTTGGTTTGAGTGCAGTCATTATTGCGGAAGTCTTGATTCACGACTTGACCATTGGAGGTCGCTTGTTATCTATCGGAATTGGTGCTATTGTTTATCGTTTGATTATTTTAAATATCTATGAAATTCCAAATCTAGATCAAAACCTGGTTCGTCTCTTTAATGCAATCTTGCTAGCCTTGGTTCTATTTGCACCAGAGTTGCAAAAGAGATTAAGGATTCGTGGTTTGAAATTGAGAAATGAATAGGAGGAGAAAGTTATGGCAAGTTTGTTAACACTTGAAAATATTCACAAGACATTTGAAGCAGGGACGGTCAATGAAAACCATGTCCTCAAAGGATTAGATTTAGAGATTGAAGAGGGAGATTTTATCTCTGTGATTGGTGGAAATGGCGCAGGCAAATCCACTTTGATGAATATCTTGGCTGGCAATCTATCGGTGGACGAAGGGGACCTTTTGTTGGAAGGGAAATCCATTAAAAATCTGAGTGTACGAAAGAGAGCCAAGGATATTGCTCGTGTTTTTCAAGATCCGAAGATGGGAACAGCTTCTCGTTTGACGATTGAGGAGAATATGGCTATTGCCTTGAGACGTGGGCAAAAGAGAGGACTTGGTTGGGGTGTGAAGGAGAAGGACAGAATTCAGTTTCAAGAGGCCTTGAAAGAGTTGAATATTGGTCTTGAAAATCGCTTGAAAGTGGATACTCAATACCTTTCAGGAGGACAAAGACAGGCCTTGACCCTAGTCATGGCAGCCTTGGTGAAACCTAAGCTCTTGTTGTTGGATGAACATACTGCGGCCCTTGACCCGAAAACTAGTCAAATGGTGATGGACTTGACGCAAAAGATTGTGGAACACCATCAGTTGACCACTCTGATGATTACCCATGATATGAATCATGCGATTGAGTACGGCAATCGTCTCATTATGCTTTATCAAGGCAAGATAGTGGTGGATGTCAAGGGAGAGGAGAAAAAGCATCTGACGGTTGAAGACCTCATGCATCTCTTCCAGAAAAATAGTGGTCAAAGCCTCGTCAGTGATGAATTGGTTTTGGGATAAAGAAAAAGGCTGAGATAGGGTGTCTCAGTCTTTTATTAGTACAAATGGATAGGTAAAAATATGAAATTGATACTTTTCTAAAATCTCTTCAAACCACGTCAGCTCTATCTGCAACCTCAAAACAGTGTTTTGAGCAGCCTGCGGCTAGCTTCCTAGTTTGCTCTTTGATTTTCATTGAGTATAATCTATCAGATGGTAATTAGATATACGATATTAAAACCAGTCCTCAAGACAAAAGGACTGGTTTGTAGTTAAGAATATTATCTTAAAAGATATCAGTTAAATGTTAGATAAAATTCTACATACTAAACTTGTGTTACTCTCGGATGAGATAGCTCTCTAATTCACTCTTATAAGTTTGTAGTTTTAATCCATCTTATTTTTTAGTAGGAAGATGGATGTTAAGACTAAACTAAGTCCTGATAAGAAGAGCAGTGGATTTGAGGATTCACCAGTTTCTGGAAGTTGTTCTTTGAGATGAGTATTTTCCAGCTGGGAAGGACTATCGGTAGTTGAAGCCAGCTCAAAGTTTAGTGAGGTTGTTGCAACTGTTTTGTTTATTGAGGTTTCCGGAGTATTGACATTTTGATAGACTACCGCATATGTACTAAAGAGACTAGTAGTAAATTCTGCCATACCATCACGAATAGTGAAAGAAAGTGATTTCAATTCTTTTGTCGGAGTTAGGTAATAAATATTTTCTACATCAGCTGTAATTGGTAATCTAACTAAAACAGCTCCCGGTGGTTGTATATTATGGTTGTTTGAATTTTTAAATTGAATATCATAAGCATCGTATATCTTGCCAAAGAGTTCTTGAGCCAACACGTGTTTACTAGAGAAATACGAACCTCCTTCTAAGTCAGTTGCTCTGCCAATAATCTCAACACCAGTCTTTTCATCCTTCAAGACACGAAGTTTATGCTCAGCAATACTGCTAGTAGATGTTTTTTCTTGCTTAGCTCCTTTACCAGGTTCACTATAATTAGGACTGTCTATGGTAGGAGCTTTCTGTTCTCTTCCTGTCTCTATAGATTTGGTGTATTCAGGTTTTTCTACAGAAGGTGCTTCCTGATCCCCAACTGTTCCGACAGGACCAGTGTATTCAGGTCTTTCCACGGTAGGTGCTTCTTGATCCCCAGCAGTTCCGATAGGACCAGTGTATTTAGGTCTTTCCACAGAAGGTGCTTCTTGATCCCCAGCAGTTCCGATAGGACCAGTGTATTCAGGTCTTTCCACAGAAGGTACCTCCTGCTCCCCAGCAGTACCAATAGGATCTGTGTACTCAGGAATGGTTACTACTGGAGCAGGCTCATCCCCTTTACTTGTTTGGATTTTTTCTTCCACTGGAATGGTTTCATCCTTAGGAAATACTGTTACAACAGAGCTGCTTATTGTTTTTCCTTGGATAGCATAAGCTTCTATCGGATTGCCAGCTTTACGATCTGTAGTTTCAGGAATGTCTAGTTGGACCTTGTTATCCTTAATGGTTAGAACAGTTTGTTCACCTGATGTGACAAGATGGTCATCATCGACTTTTCTGAGTAGAAGAGGATCTTTGATACCAGGGAAGGTGACAGCGACTCCATCCCAATTGCCAGTTGGTAGGGTTAAGGTAACAGTCTTATCTTTGGACTTAATAGGATCAAGGCTTGGACTATCGAGAGACACAGATGGTGCCTTTAAGATATCAAAGGAATCGAGAGAGATTTTCTTTCGCCCTTCTGGAGAATCTGGGTCTACTTTCAAAGTTAGGACATGATCACCATCAGCTAAATTGGTGAATTCGCCAATCAAAGCTCCTTTTTGAGTCGCTCCTGGAGTGTAGAAGTCAAGGGCTGGCATCTCTTTTCCATCCAGTGTGACAAGTGCCTTACCAAGTGATGCTGTTTTTAATCCATAGATTCGGATACCTGTTCCAGAGAATGGGATGGTTGCAGTGGCTTCAGAAGAAAGATTATCATCAGCGTTGATATCTGCATATTTCTCTGTAGAAGCATAGAGTTCCGCATCAGTCCAGTCTTTAAATGCTGAGCCGTATTGGATACGAGAATCACGATCGTCAATCTTATCAACAGCTTCTCCTTGGCCTGGGAAGACTTTGAAGTAGTCTAAGGAAATTTTTGATCGTTCACTTCCTCGTCCCTTATGTTCTCGCTTAACAGTGATGGTCATGAGGTGAGAACCTGAAGATAGATTTGTGTAACGTCCTATTAATACACCCTTTTCAGTTGCTCCTGCTGTATAGAAGTCAAGTTCTCCAACAGACTTGCCATCAATTTTAACATCGGCAAGTCCCAATTGAGATGACTTGAGACCGTAGATTTCAATATCAGGTCCATTGAATGGAATGGTTGCAGTCGCATCTTTATCAGAATAATTTCCATTTGAGATATCAGCGTATTTCTCTGTTCCACCAAATAGTTCTGTGTCAGACCAATTTCCAAAGGCAGAGCCGTACTGGATGCGTTTGTCACGGTCATCCATCAACTCACTGAAGGCATCGATAGAAGCAGGATCTGAAACTGGTGTTGTACGATCCCCTAGCATAGCCTTAACGGTATAAGTATAGGCATGGCTAGAATCAATCGAGCGATCTATGAAGTGAGTTTGGTTGGTGATAAACTCACGAACGCTAGGAGTTTGACTGTTTTCATCCATGCTTTCTCGTCGGATGACATAATGACTTGCTCCCTCAACTGTGTTAAAGTCGAGTTCAGCTGTGACGGAATCTTTTCGAAGGGCTGATAAGCGAGTCACTCGTCCAGGGAAGTTTTCAAAGGTAATGACATCACCTTTTTGAGTCGCAAGTTGGATACGGTTATCTTTGAGGCGACTAGCTTGAACTTCCTTGCCATTAATCTTGATAATACTAGATTCGATATTTGGATAGTCTACGACTAAGTCTCCACCAACATTAGAAAGGAAAGATAGCGTTTCAAGATTTTTCTCTTTCCATTTCATGCTGACTTCAAAGTTACCACGAGCGACTAAACCTGAGACTTGCCCGTCTTTCCATGCATCTGGAAGGGCTGGTAATGGAGCAATGTAGCCTGTGTGAGACTGAAGGAGCATTTCTGCCATACCGCTGGTTGCACCAAAGTTTCCATCAATTTGGAAAGGCGCGTGCGTATCCCAGAGATTTTCTAGGGTTGAGGATCTGAGCTGTTCTGCCAACAAACGGTGGGCACGATTTCCATCTAAGAGACGGGCCCAGAGGTTGATTTTATTGGCCTTAGACCAACCAGTTCCACCATCTCCACGGTGGTTTAAGGTTGCGCGTGCAGCTTCCAAATATTCAGGCTGATCCTTGCCAAATAGAGTACCTGGGAAGAGTCCAACTAGATGAGAAACGTGGCGGTGGTGGTTTTCAATGCCTTCGTTGGTGAATTGTGGGCTGTCTTCTTCGTACCATTCCTTGATACGGCCGTCTTGGTTGATATGAAGTGGTTTGAGCTTATCAAATTTAGCCTTCACTTCTGTCACCAAATCTTGGTCGACCTTCAGATGATTGGCTGCTTCCATATAGTCGTGGAATAGCTGCCAAACTAGAGATTGGTCAAAGGTATTCCCAATCGTGATGGTTCCATGCTCTGGTGAGTAGGATGGAGAAGATACCCAACGGTCACTTGCTTGGTCATAATGCAGGAAGGAATTCCAGAACTTGGCTGTTTCCTTGAGCATTGGATAAATCTTTTCTTTGAGATAAGTTTCATCCTTGGTGAATTTGTAGTAGTCATAGACATTCTGCATCATCCAAGCATTGGCAGCAGGAGACCAACCCCAATAGTAGTTCCAACCAGGAGTAGTCCAGCCAAATGGTGTCGCCTGAGTATGAACCAACCAACCGTTTTCTTGACCTTCTTTGGATTCGATACCTGCGTATTCTTTAGCAGCGATACGACCATAATAGCGCATGTCATCGATATAATTGATCATTGGCTTAGCCGTTTCTGCGAGATTGCTCATGTAGGCAGGCCAATAGTTCATCTGTAGGTTGACATTGAGGTGGTAGTCTGAGTTCCAAGGTGGATTATCTACAGCATTCCAGACTCCTTGCAAGTTGGCAGGTAGGGCATCTGTTCGGTTACGAGACGAACTGATGAGGAGATAACGTCCGTATTGGAAGAAGAGTTCTTCTAACTTTTGGCCTTTTGTTGGATTATAGGTTTGAAGAGCTTCTTTTGTAGTTTGATTAGACTTGCTACCGCCGAGGTTTAATTGAACACGGTTGAAAAGGCTTTGGTAATCCTTGATGTGATCATTTTTCAGAGTCTCATAGTTTTTGGTTTTAGCAGCTTCAACGATAGATTTGACAGTTTTTTCTACATCAATATCCTTGCGGTAATTGGTTTTCGGCTTTTGAGCAAAATTAGTCTTGGCACTGAGTAAAAGCGTAGCGTAGCTGGCCCCTGTGACCGTTAAACTATCATCATGGACAGTAACTTTTCCGTCCGTTTTAAGTCCTAGATAGGATGCAAACTGGAGTCCATTATCTTTGACTGTACCTTTTAGTAGGATACCATTAGAATCAACACTAACAGTCCCTTGTTTGTATTTAGAATTCTCCCAAGAATAGTCTCCGTTAGCAATCAGGTCTTCTGTCAAGCTATTCCAAAGGGTAAAATCAAGCGTCTTATCACCTTTTTTACTCAAGTGGGTGACAGTAACATCGTCTGGATAACTAGAGAAGGTTTCTCTTTTAAAGGTAGTCCCATCTTGGGTGTAAGAAGTTGTAGTAGTAGCTTCTGTTATATCTAAACTACGATGATAGTCTGTGACGTTCTCTAATCCTTTCTTTTGGTTGGTGAATACCATAGAGATATCACCGAAGGCTAGGTAGCGACCGTATTGGGCATTGTTTGGCCCAACCAAATTTCTCTCTGCTAGTTGTTTGGCTTTTTGACGGTCACCGTCTTCTAAGGCCTTACGAATTTCGGCTAAGACTTTGTAGCGTTCCTTGTAGTTTCCTCCATTGTAGTCTTGACTATCTGGCTGTGGACCTCCAGACCAAAGTGTTTTTTCATTGTACTGGATTCTTTCTTCACCGATGAGTCCGAAAACCTTGGCACCCATTTCCCCATTTCCGACTGGGAGGGCTTGTTTTTCCCAACCGTCATAGGAAGGAGCAGTTGGTTGGTTGTAATGTAGTTCGTAATGTTCTTGTTTGTTCACAGGAAGTTCTGGTTTCTCGCTCTCCTTATTGTCAGCAGGGGCGGTAGCTGTACTTGTACCTGACTGAGTACTTGTTTGAGGTAATTCTGGTTCTGCGATGGTCTGCTTCTCAGATGATTCAGCTATAGGCTGAGTCTCTGTGTTAGAAGCAAGAACCTCCTCAACTTTTGTATCTGGTTTAGCCGAGGATTCAGTAATAGTTGCGTCAGTCTCCTTAAGCTCGACACCATCAGCAGCCACCCCCTGTGCTGCTAAAAACACAGCACCTAGTAAAACAGAGGCTGCTCCGACACTTAGTTTGCGGATGCTATACTTACAGGATTTTTCCCAATATCTCTTATCCACAAAATTCTCCTTTCTTAATTCTGTAAGCGCATACATTTTCTTTTAAAAAAATAAGTCTTTCAGAAATTTGTGCAATGTAATTTGAATAATCTTAATATAACAAATAAATAGAACTATTGCAAGGGCTTTTAAGGAAAATGGGCTTATTTTACTAAGTTTTACTAAGTATGAAGTATTTGCTAATTACTTAGGAAATCACGGTAGATGTAAGCGTAAAACAAACTAGTCAGGGTGGCTAGATTGTGGTATAATGAAAGGGACTCAAAAAGAAACAGGAGAAAAATGATGGATTTACTTTTAGCAATTGTATTGATTGTATTAGCTTTTCTAGGAGGAGCTCTTGGAGGAATGTACTTGGTTCGTAAGCAAATTGAAAAAGAATTCGCTGACAACCCACGTTTGAATGCTGAAGCAGTTCGTACTCTTTTGAGTGCAAATGGTCAAAAACCAAGCGAAGCCAAGGTACAACAAGTTTACCACCAAATCATCCGCCAACAAAAAGCAGCCCTTGCTAACAATAAAAAGAAAAAATAAATAAGGAAAAGTCTGGGATGAAAGTTCCAGACTTCTCACTATGTTGGCTATGGTTTAGGAATAAGACATTTTCCTTGCATTCTATTGATATTTGATTATGATTAAGAGAGATAGTTGTTGATGAGGCTGTCCTTCAGTTCTTACAGACAAGTAATCATAATGAACTATCAATCAGAAAGAAGACTAGAAAGAAGACTGTATGGATAATCGACCAATTGGTTTTTTGGATTCGGGTGTCGGGGGATTGACCGTTGTGCGAGAGCTCATGCGCCAGCTTCCCCATGAAGAAATCGTCTATATTGGAGATTCGGCGCGGGCGCCCTATGGTCCCCGTCCTGCTGAGCAAATTCGTGAATATACTTGGCAGTTGGTCAACTTTCTCTTGACCAAGGATGTCAAGATGATTGTCATTGCTTGTAACACTGCGACTGCGGTCGTCTGGGAAGAAATCAAGGCTCAACTAGACATTCCTGTTCTAGGTGTGATTTTGCCAGGAGCTTCGGCAGCCATCAAGTCCAGCCAAGGTGGGAAAATCGGAGTGATTGGAACGCCCATGACGGTACAATCAGACATTTACCGTCAGAAAATTCATGATCTGGATCCGGACTTACAGGTGGAGAGTTTGGCCTGTCCCAAGTTTGCCCCCTTGGTGGAGTCAGGTGCCCTGTCAACCAGTGTCACCAAGAAAGTGGTTTATGAAACTCTGCGTCCCTTGGTAGGAAAGGTGGATAGCCTGATTTTGGGCTGTACCCATTATCCACTTCTCAGACCCATTATTCAAAATGTCATGGGGCCAAAGGTTCAGCTCATTGATAGTGGGGCAGAGTGCGTACGGGATATCTCAGTCTTACTCAATTATTTTGAAATCAATCGTGGTCGCGATGCTGGACCACTCCAACACCGTTTTTACACAACAGCTAGCAGCCAAAGTTTTGCCCAAATAGGTGAAGAATGGCTGGAAAAAGAAATTCATGTGGAGCATGTAGAATTATGACAAATAAAATTTATGAATACAAGGATGACCAGGACTGGTATGTCGGGTCCTATAGTATTTTTGGTGGCGTCCGGACGCTGACTGATGAAGACTTGGATTTCCCTCTGGTTGGATTGGCCAAAATCTTTCGAGACGAGGAACGAGGTTTCCCGATTTCAGTTACTGTTTTACGCTATGGTTCTCGCTACCGTTTATTGTCTTTTGTGGTAGATATACTAAACCAAGAAGCAGGTCGCAATCTAGAAGTCATCCAACGTCAGGGAGCTTTGCTTTTGGTTGAAAATGGCCAACTCTTGTATGTGGAATTGCCCAAAGAAGGGGTCAATGTTCATGATTTCTTTGAAACAAATAAGGTCAGAGAAACCTTGTTGATTGCGACTCGTAACGAGGGCAAGACCAAGGAATTTCGAGCTATCTTTGACAAGCTAGGCTACGATGTGGAAAATCTCAATGACTATCCTGACCTACCTGAAGTAGCAGAAACAGGCATGACTTTCGAAGAAAATGCCCGCCTTAAGGCGGAAACCATTTCCCAATTAACGGGCAAGATGGTTTTGGCAGATGATTCTGGACTTAAAGTCGATGTCCTTGGTGGCTTGCCAGGCGTCTGGTCAGCTCGTTTTGCAGGTGTGGGAGCAACTGACCGTGAAAACAATGCTAAACTCTTGCACGAATTGGCCATGGTCTTTGAACTCAAGGACCGCTCGGCTCAATTCCATACAACCTTAGTCGTAGCCAGTCCAAACAAGGAAAGTTTGCTTGTTGAAGCAGACTGGCCTGGCTACATTAACTTTGAACCCAAGGGTGAAAATGGCTTCGGCTATGACCCTCTCTTCCTTGTAGGAGAGACAGGCAAGTCCTCAGCCGAATTAACTCTGGAAGAAAAAAATAGCCAATCTCACCGTGCCTTAGCCGTTAAGAAACTTTTGGAGGTATTTCCATCATGGCAAAGCAAACCATCATTGTAATGAGCGATTCTCATGGCGATAGCTTGATTGTGGAAGAAATCCGTGATCGCTATGTGGGCAAAGTTGACGCCGTTTTTCATAACGGAGATTCTGAATTGCGCCCAGACTCACCGCTCTGGGAGGGAATCCGTGTTGTTAAAGGGAATATGGACTTCTATGCAGGCTACCCGGAACGTTTGGTGACTGAGCTTGGTTCGACCAAGATTATCCAAACTCATGGACACCTATTTGACATCAATTTCAACTTTCAAAAGTTGGACTACTGGGCTCAGGAAGAAGAAGCCGATATCTGCCTCTATGGTCACTTGCATGTGCCAAATGCTTGGATGGAAGGCAAGACCCTCTTTCTAAATCCTGGTTCCATCAGTCAACCACGTGGGACCATCAGAGAATGTCTCTATGCTCGTGTGGAGATTGATGATAGTTACTTCAAAGTCGACTTTTTGACACGAAACCACGAGGTGTATCCAGGCTTGTCCAAGGAGTTCAGCCGATGATTGCCAAGGAGTTTGAGACTTTCTTGTTGGGTCAAGAGGAAACTTTTTTGACCCCTGCTGAAAATCTAGCTGTTTTGATTGATACCCACAATGCGGATCATGCAACCCTCTTGCTTAGTCAGATGACTTATACCCGTGTTCCCGTTGTGACAGATGAAAAGCAGTTTGTTGGGACTATTGGGCTCAGAGATATTATGGCTTATCAGATGGAGCATGACTTGAGTCAAGAAATCATGGCAGATACGGATATCGTTCATATGACGAAAAGGGACGTAGCGGTTGTTTCGCCTGATTTTACTATTACGGAGGTCTTGCACAAGCTGGTAGATGAGTCTTTCTTACCGGTTGTGGACGCAGAGGGGATTTTCCAAGGGATTATTACGCGCAAGTCTATCCTCAAGGCAGTCAATGCCCTCTTGCATGACTTTAGTAAGGAATATGAGATTCGATGCAAATGAGAGATAGGATTTCAGATTTCTTAGAGGAAAAACAGGGCTTATCTGTCAATTCAAAGCGGTCCTATAAGTATGATCTGGAGCAATTTTTAGACATTATAGGAGAGCGGATTTCTGAGACCAGTCTCAAAATTTACCAAGCACAACTAGCCAATCTAAAAATCAGCGCCCAGAAACGAAAGATTTCGGCCTGTAATCAATTTCTCTACTTCCTCTATCAAAAAGGAGAAGTGGATAGCTTCTACCGTTTGGAATTAGCCAAACAAGCTGAAAAGAAGACCGAAAAACCAGAACTTTTAGACCTAGACTCTTTTTGGCAGGAAAGTAATTATCCAGAAGGACGCTTGCTGGCGCTTCTTATCTTGGAAATAGGGCTCTTGCCGAGTGAGATTTTAGCCCTCAAGGTTGCGGATATCAATCTGGATTTTCAGGTGTTGCGAATCAAGAAGGCTTCTCAACAGAGGATTGTCACCATTCCCACGATCTTGATTCCAGAATTGGAACCCTTGATGAGGCAGACTTATCTCTTTGAAAGGGCAGGGAAAGCCTATTCTCGTCAGTGGGCCTTTCGTCAGCTAGAGTCTTTTGTCAAGGAGAAAGGTTTCTCAACCTTATCCGCCCAAGCCTTGCGGGAACAGTTCATTTTAAGACAAATTGAAAACAAGGTCGATTTGTACGAAATTGCAAAAAAATTAGGATTAAAAACAGTACTGACCTTAGAAAAATATAGATAATGGATATTAAATTAAAAGATTTTGAAGGGCCCCTGGATCTTCTTTTGCACCTGGTTTCCAAGTACCAGATGGATATCTACGATGTGCCCATCACAGAAGTCATCGAACAATACCTAGCTTATGTCTCAACCCTGCAGGCCATGCGTCTAGAAGTGACAGGTGAGTATATGGTCATGGCCAGTCAGCTCATGCTGATTAAGAGCCGCAAGCTCTTGCCAAAGGTAGCAGAAGTGACAGACTTGGAAGATGACCTGGAGCAGGATCTTCTCTCTCAAATTGAAGAATACCGTAAGTTTAAGCTCTTGGGGGAACACTTGGAGGCTAAACACCAAGATCGGGCCCAGTATTATTCCAAAGCGCCGACAGAGTTGATTTACGAAGATGCGGAGCTTGTGCATGACAAGACGACCATTGATCTTTTTTTGGCTTTTTCAAATATCCTAGCCAAGAAAAAAGAGGAGTTCGCACAGAATCACACGACTATTCTGCGGGATGAGTATAAGATTGAGGATATGATGGTCATCGTAAAAGAGTCCTTGACTGGACGAGCCCAGTTGCGCTTGCAGGATTTGTTCAAGGAAGCCCAGAATGTCCAAGAGGTCATTACCCTCTTTTTGGCAACCCTAGAGTTAATCAAAACCCAGGAGTTAGTCCTCGTGCAAGAGGAAAGTTTCGGAGATATTTATCTCATGGAAAAGAAAGAAGAAAGTCAAGTGGCCCAAAGCTAGACTTGATAGAGAGGAAAGATGAGTACTTTAGCAAAAATAGAAGCGCTCTTGTTTGTAGCGGGTGAAGATGGGATTAGGGTCCGTCAGTTAGCTGAACTCCTCTCTCTGCCACCGACAGGCATCCAACAGAGTTTAGAAAAATTAGCCCAGAAGTATGAAAATGACCCAGATTCCAGTTTGGCTCTGATTGAGACAGGTGGGGCTTATAGATTGGTGACCAAGCCTCAGTTTTCAGAGGTTTTGAAGGAATATTCCAAGGCGCCTATCAACCAGAGCTTGTCTCGGGCTGCCCTTGAGACCTTGTCCATCATTGCCTACAAGCAACCCATCACACGGATAGAGATTGATGCCATCCGTGGGGTCAACTCGAGTGGGGCCTTGGCAAAGTTGCAGGCTTTTGACTTGATTAAAGAAGACGGGAAAAAAGAAGTGTTGGGGCGCCCCAACCTCTATGTGACTACGGATTATTTTTTAGATTATATGGGAATTAACCATTTGGAAGAATTACCAGTGATTGATGAGCTTGAGATTCAAGCCCAAGAAAGCCAATTATTTGGTGAAAGGATAGAAGAAGATGAGAATCAATAAGTATATTGCCCATGCAGGTGTGGCCAGTAGGAGAAAAGCAGAAGAGTTGATCAAGCAAGGTTTGGTGACGGTTAACGGCCAAGTAGTACGTGAACTCGCAACGACCATCAAGTCTGGTGACAAGGTCGAAGTGGAAGGCCAGCCTATCTACAATGAAGAAAAGGTCTACTATCTGCTTAACAAACCACGCGGTGTCATTTCCAGTGTGACAGATGACAAGGGCCGCAAGACGGTTGTCGACCTCTTGCCCAACGTGAAAGAGCGCATCTACCCTGTAGGACGTTTGGACTGGGATACATCAGGTGTCTTGATTTTGACCAATGATGGGGATTTTACGGATGAGATGATTCACCCCCGTAATGAGATTGACAAGGTTTATGTCGCGCGTGTTAAAGGTGTGGCCAATAAGGATAATCTCCGCCCCTTGACCCGTGGACTTGAGATTGATGGCAAGAAAACCAAGCCAGCTGTTTACGAGATTCTCAAAGTGGATCCAGTTAAAAACCGCTCTGTGGTGCAGTTGACTATCCATGAAGGGCGTAACCACCAGGTTAAAAAGATGTTTGAAGCTGTCGGTCTCCAAGTAGATAAGTTGTCTCGGACTCGCTTCGGACACCTAGACTTGACAGGTCTTCGTCCGGGTGAATCCCGTCGTCTTAACAAAAAAGAAATCAGCCAACTACACACCATGGCTGTAGCTAAGAAATAATGAAACGCATTTTAATAGCGCCTGTACGCTTTTACCAACGTTTTATCTCGCCAGCCTTTCCCCCCTCTTGTCGCTTTGAGCCGACTTGTTCAAATTACATGATTCAGGCTATTGAAAAACATGGCTTTAAGGGTGTCTTGATGGGATTGGCGCGGATTTTACGTTGCCACCCCTGGTCTAAAACGGGTAAGGACCCTGTGCCAGACCACTTTACTTTGAAAAGAAATTCAAAGTAAGATTGTATTCTAATGTATAAAACACAGATAGATGATACTTGGTATTTACTAAGTGCCATCTATCTGTGTTTTTATTTATTATTGATGTTTCTGTTATCCTATTCCAAAATATTTTTCCCCTCTTTAACCCGCCAATGATAGTCTGATAAAATAATATCTTCGAGGGAGTAGCTAGCCTTCCAATCAAGATATTGTTTAGCTTTTGATGCATCTGCTAGGACGCTAGCTGGGTCACCAGCACGACGCGCAACAATCTCGTGTGGGATTTTTTGATCTAGCAATTCTTCAGCAGTTTTAAAGATTTCTTTGACGGTATAGCCTTTTTCAGTTCCTAGGTTAAAGATTTGAGAAGAACTGTTTTCTTGAAAGAGGTAATTCATCCCTTTAACGTGAGCTTGTGCAAGGTCTAAGACATGAATGTAATCCCGAATACATGAACCGTCACGTGTATCGTAGTCATCTCCAAATATTTTTAGGCTTTCATTTTGTCCCAATGCAGTCTTGTTGATGTTGGGAATGATGTGGGTTGGATTTTTCACACGCAACCCGTTTGAAGCATCCATTTCAGCCCCAGCTACATTAAAGTAACGGAAAATGACGTATTTCCAGTCGTAGCGATTGGCCATCCAGTAAATCATTCGTTCACCCATCAGTTTTGTCTCAGCATAAGGGTTGACAGGGTCGAGAAGGGTGTCTTCAGTCGCTGGCTTGTCAATACAGTTATTACCATAGAGAGATGCAGTCGAAGAGAACATGATTTTTTGAATGCCAACTTCAGATAGGACTTTGAGAACTTGGTTCATACCAGCAACATTGGCAGTGAAGTATTTGCTTGGGTCTTCAATACTTTCGCTCACAACAATTTCACCTGCACAATGCAGAACAGCATCAATTTGATTTTCTTCTAAGTAAGTTTTTAGGGCACTAGCATCATAAACATCCAGTTGTTTAAAACTAGCACGACTATCCACGGCCGAACGATTTCCTGTAGAGAGATTATCGAGGACATGCACCTGATAGCCAGCATTTAAAAGAGCTTTAACGGTATGGGAGCCAATGTAGCCAGCTCCACCTGTAACAAGAATTGTTTTGGTCATGATTTTTTCCTTTTTCTACTTTTGTACTATTTTAAAGAAAGAGGAAGTGAAAGTCAACTATTTTCTGCGAATTTCGTGAAAAAACTGAACGAATATATTATTAAATTGTTTTTTTGTTTGGTAATTAATGATTTAGTTAATCTTGGAAAGTTTCTTAGATTTCACCTCACATGTAGAGAATACGATTTTTTCTAAGACACAGTAAGACTAAGATACTAATTTAGAAATCTACCTTCCCACTATCCTTCTCCTATAAAAAGTGGTAAAATGGATGAAAGAAAGAAGGAACTGAAATGACAACATTATTTTCAAAAATCAAAGAAGTAACAGAACTTGCTGCGATCTCAGGTCATGAAGCGCCTGTCCGTGCTTATCTTCGTGAAAAGTTGACACCGCATGTGGATGAAGTGGTGACAGATGGCTTGGGTGGTATTTTTGGTATCAAGCATTCAGAAGTTGCGGATGCACCGCGTGTCCTAGTCGCTTCTCACATGGATGAAGTTGGCTTTATGGTCAGCGAGATTAAGCCAGACGGTACCTTCCGTGTCGTTGAAATCGGTGGTTGGAATCCTATGGTAGTCAGCAGCCAACGTTTCAAACTCTTGACTCGTGATGGTCGTGAAATCCCAGTGATTTCAGGCTCTGTTCCTCCACACTTGACTCGTGGAAAGGGTGGGTCAACCATGCCAGCCATTGCAGATATTGTCTTTGATGGTGGGTTTGCGGACAAGGCTGAGGCAGAAAGTTTTGGCATCCGTCCTGGTGACACCATTGTTCCAGATAGTTCTGCTATCTTGACAGCCAATGAAAAAAATATTATTTCAAAAGCTTGGGATAATCGCTACGGTGTTCTCATGGTAAGCGAGCTAGCTGAAGCTTTATCAGGTAAAAAACTCGGAAATGAACTCTATCTTGGCTCTAACGTCCAAGAAGAAGTTGGGCTTCGTGGTGCCCATACATCTACAACCAAGTTTGACCCAGAAGTCTTCCTCGCAGTTGACTGTTCACCAGCAGGTGATGTCTATGGTGGTCAAGGCAAGATTGGAGATGGAACCTTGATTCGTTTCTACGACCCAGGTCACTTGCTTCTCCCAGGCATGAAAGATTTCCTTTTGACAACAGCTGAAGAAGCAGGTATCAAGTACCAATACTACTGCGGCAAAGGTGGAACAGACGCTGGCGCAGCCCATCTGAAAAATGGTGGTGTCCCATCTACAACTATCGGTGTCTGTGCCCGTTATATCCATTCTCACCAAACCCTCTATGCAATGGATGACTTCCTAGAAGCGCAAGCTTTCTTGCAAGCCTTGGTGAAGAAATTGGATCGTTCAACGGTTGATTTGATTAAACATTATTAAACATAAGGGAGGTGGTAGGGATGGTAGAACCAAACCTAGAAAGCCTTATAAAAGATCTTTACAATCATGCTAGACATGATTTGAGTGAAGATTTAGTTGCTGCTCTCTTAGAGACTGCAAAAAAACTGCCTACTACAAATGAGCAATTGCTGGCAGTTCGTCTCTCAGGCCTGGTCAATCGTGAATTGCTCCTAAATCCCAAACATCCGGCACCTGAGTTGCTCAACTTGGCTCGCTTTATTAAAAGAGAAGAATCCAAGTACAGAGGAACTGCAGCTTCTGCGCTTATGTACGGAGAGCTCTTTAAAATGCTTTGATTCCATTGTGGATCAAAGCATTTTTTTGTATGGCAGAAAAGCTATTCTTGATAAGGAGAAGAAAAAGCCATCCCATTTAGGATAGCTTCTTGGTTCTTAGATTTGTTCAGCAATGACCTTTTCAGCTAAATTCATAGCATGGTCAGACACACGAGTGTAGTGGGAAACAATGTCGATAAAGTTGACCCCAGCTTGCGTTGAACACTCGCCCTTGTTGAGGCGTTTGATGTGGGTCTTTCTGAGAACACGTTCCATATTGTTGATTTCTTTATGGCGTTCAATCAGACTTTGCGCTTTTTCAATATCATTGTTTTCCACGCTATCAAGGGCATCCTTGATAAAGCCAGTGGTTTTTTGATAGATATCAGCTAATTCCTGCAAAGCAGCTTCAGAGAACTCAACATTTTTACGTTGAAGGTAATCAGTTAGATTGATTAGCGCTTCTGCGTGGTCCCCAATCCGTTCCAAATCGCGGGATGAATCAAGGATATTGGTGAGCACTTCACTTTCTTTCTGGCTAAGGGCCTCGCTTGAAAGAGTAATAAGGTAACGAGTCAATTTTTCATCAATAGTATTGATGGCTTCTTCTGTCTTATGACCTTTTTCAGCAAGCTTTTCATTGAGATCGATGATGTAGTTATATGAAAGGTCAAAGGCTTTAGAAGCATAATTTCCCAAGTGAAGGAGTTCTTTTTTCGCATTTCCGAGAGCGATTGATGGAGCTTGTTTAATCAAATGCTCATCAAGATAAAGTGGCTCGTACTTGACAACTTCGTCTTCACCAGGGATGAGCTTGGTTACAAAGAAAGCCAAGGCTCCGATGAATGGAAATTGTACAATGGTGTTACTTACGTTAAAGGCACCGTGCGAGAAGGCGATGGTCATCTCAGGTGAGAGGTGAAGGAGTGCTTGGAAGTACTCAATCATTGCAGTGAAGGGGCCTAATAAGATTAAGCAAAGAATAGTTCCTAATACGTTAAAGGTGACGTGGGTTGCAGCAACGCGTTTCGCAGAGACATTGGCTCCTGCTGCCGCAATGATAACGGTTAGGGTTGTCCCGATATTATCCCCGAAGAGAACTGGTAGCGAACCTTTAAGGTCAAGGAAGCCACCTGCATAGAGACCTTGCAAAATCCCGATTGTCGCAGAAGAAGCTTGGATGAGAACGGTAATCACTGCACCAGCGAAAACTCCTAAAATAGGGTTTTGTCCCAAGGTTACCATATATTCCTTGAATTGCGGTAAATCTTTAAGAGGACTCATACCGGCACTGATGAGGTTGAGGGCATAGAAGATTCCCCCTACACCAAACAGGATGCGCCCAATATTGTTTGCTGTTCTGTTTTTTGTAAAGAAGAGGAACATGGTTCCAAGGAAAATTAGGGGTAAAGCATACTCACCAAGCTTGAAACCAATGATAAAGGAAGTAACGGTGGTTCCGATGTTGGCTCCCATGATAATTCCGATAGCTTGTCTAAGAGTGAGAAGACTAGCGCTGACCAGTCCAACCGTGATAACTGTAACCCCTGTACTTGATTGAATCAGGGCAGTCACGACAATTCCGACTAGAACACCTAAAAAGGGATTGCTAGTGTACTTGTCAATGTAAAAACGAAGGCGATCTCCAGCAGCCTGTTGCAAACCGTCTCCCATGGTCTTGATACTATATAAGAATAGTCCCAGACCACCTAAAAAGTGAAATAAAATTTCCTGCCAATTAATGGACATTTCTTTTTCCTCCGAAAAATAATAACGGAATTTCTCCTATTCTATTTTAAAGGATAAAAGTAAATCTAACAAGTGTTAAGCTAAGATTTTAGAAAGAAAATTCGTTAGGAAAGACTGTAGTTATATTAATTTTACCAATTTTTAACCTAGATATAGGTATTTCCTCTGATATATTGACATTTAAAAGAAATATTTTAAAATGAGGGAGGAATTATCTTGGTCCCTGTGATTGGGATAAAAAATTTTATCCAGAAAGTTAAGCGCTTTCTTTAAAAACAAAAAATAATCTTTTAGGAGGAGAAAATGAAGGATCCATTTTTTGAAAGACGTTGTCGGTACAGTATTCGTAAGTTATCAGTAGGGGCTTGCTCGCTAATGATTGGGGCTGTTTTGTTTGCTGGTCCAGCCTTGGCAGAAGAAACGGCTGTTCCTGAAAATAGCGGAGCCAATACAGAGCTTGTTTCAGGAGAGAGTGAGCATCCAACTAATGAAGCTGACAAGCAGCATGAAGGAGAACATGCTAGAGAAAATAAGCCAGAAAAGGCAGAAGGAGTAGCGACAGCATCTGAAACTGCTTCGCCAGCAAGCAATGAAGCTGCAACTACTGAAACTGCAGAAGCAGCTAGCGCAGCTAAACCAGAGGAAAAAGCAAGTGAGGTGGTTGCAGAAACACCATCTTCAGAAGCAAAACCTAAGTCTGAAAAGGAAACAGAAGCAAAACCTGAAGCAGCTAGCCAAGGGGATGAGTCTAAGCCAGCTGAAGAAGCTAATAAGGCTGAAAAAGAAGTTCAGCCCGATGTCCCTAAAAATACAGAAAAAACATTAAAACCAAAGGAAATCAAATTTAATTCTTGGGAAGATTTGTTGAAATGGGAACCTGGAGCGCGTGAAGATGATGCCATCAACCGGGGCTCTGTTGCCCTCGCTTCACGTCGGACAGGTCATTTGGTCAATGAAAAAGCTAGCAAGGAAGCAAAAGTACAAGCCTTATCAAATACGAATTCTAAGGCAAAAGACCACGCTTCTGTTGGTGGAGAAGAGTTCAAGGCTTATGCTTTTGACTATTGGCAATATTTAGATTCAATGGTCTTCTGGGAAGGTCTCGTTCCAACTCCTGACGTTATTGATGCAGGTCACCGTAATGGGGTTCCTGTATATGGTACACTCTTCTTCAACTGGTCAAATAGTATCGCAGACCAAGAAAAATTTGCTGAAGTTTTGAAGCAAGACGCAGATGGTAGCTTCCCAATCGCCCGTAAATTGGTAGACATGGCCAAGTATTATGGTTATGATGGCTATTTCATCAACCAAGAAACGACTGGGAATTTGGTTGAACCTCTTGGAGAAAAGATGCGCCAGTTCATGCTCTATACCAAGGAATATGCTGCTAAAGTAAACCACCCAATCAAGTATTCTTGGTACGATGCTATGACCTATAACTATGGGCGTTACCACCAAGATGGTTTGGGAGAATACAACTACCAATTCATGCAACCAGAAGGAGATAAGGTTCCAGCAGACAACTTCTTTGCTAACTTTAACTGGGATAAGGCTAAGAATGATTACACTATTGCAACTGCCAACTGGATTGGTCGTAATCCTTATGATGTATTTGCAGGTTTGGAATTGCAACAGGGTGGTTCCTACAAGACCAAGGTTAAGTGGAATGACATTTTAGATGAAAATGGGAAATTGCGTCTTTCTCTTGGTTTGTTCGCCCCAGATACCATTACAAGTTTAGGAAAAACGGGTGAAGATTACCATAAAAATGAAGATATCTTCTTTACAGGTTACCAAGGGGACCCTACTGGTCAAAAACCAGGTGATAAAGATTGGTATGGTATTGCTAACCTAGTTGCAGACCGTACGCCAGCAGTAGGTCATACCTTTACTACTTCCTTTAATACAGGTCATGGTAGAAAATGGTTCGTAGATGGTAAGGTTTCTAAGGATTCTGAGTGGAATTACCGTTCAGTTTCAGGTGTTCTTCCGACATGGCGCTGGTGGCAAAAATCAACTGGTGATAAGTTGAAAGCAAGCTATGATTTTGAAGATGCCTATAATGGTGGAACTTCTCTCAAATTTGCAGGGGATCTTTCAGGTGCGACCAAGCAAGATGTGAATTTGTACTCTACTCGCTTGAAGGTGACAGATACAACCAAATTGCATGTTGCCCACAAAGGAGGCAAGGGTACCAAGGTTTATGTAGAATTTGCAACTAAGAAAGATTATACCTACGGTGATGAAGCTGCCCGTAAAGAGTTGACAGTTTCAGATAACTGGACTACCGATGATTTTGATTTGAGTGCCTTGGCAGGTAAAACAATTTATGGTATTAAACTCTATTTTGAAAATGATAAAGACTTAAAAGGCTATCAATTTAACCTGGGGCAATTGACCATCAGCAATAATCAAGATGCTCCTCAGGCACCAACCACAGTAGCTGTAGCCAAACAAGTCCTAAAAAATGCCCAAGAAGCGGAAGCAGTTGTGCAATTTAAAGGCAACAAGGATGCAGATTTCTATGAAGTTTATGAAAAAGATGGAGACAGCTGGAAATTACTAACTGGCTCATCTTCTACAACTATTTATCTACCAAAAGTTAGCCGCTCAGCAAGTGCTCAAGGTACAACTCAAGAACTGAAGGTTGTAGCAGTTGGTAAAAATGGGGTTCGTTCAGAAGCTGCAACTACAACCTTTGATTGGGGCATGACTGTAAAAGATACCAGCCTACCAAAACCACTAGCTGAAAATATCGTTCCAGGTGCAACAGTTATTGATAGTACTTTCCCTAAGACTGAAGGTGGAGAAGGTATTGAAGGTATGTTGAATGGTACCATTACCAGTCTGTCTGACAAGTGGTCTTCTGGGCAGTTAAGTGGTAGTGTGGATATTCGTTTGACCCAGCCACGTACAGTTGTTAGATGGGTGATGGACCATGCTGGAGCTGGTGGAGAATCTGTAAACGACGGTTTGATGAACACCAAAGACTTTGACCTCTATTATAAAGATGCGGATGGTCAATGGAAGTTGGCTAAGGAAGTTCGTGGCAATAAAGCCCATGTTACAGATATTACCCTTGATAAACCAATCACAGCTCAAGATTGGCGCTTGAATGTTGTCACTTCTGACAATGGAACTCCATGGAAGGCTATTCGTATCTATAACTGGAAAATGTATGAAAAGCTTGATACTGAGAGTGTCAATATTCCGATGGCCAAGGCTGCAGCCCGTTCTCTAGGCAATAACAAGGTACAAGTTGGCTTTGCGGATGTACCAGCTGGAGCAACCATTACCGTTTATGATAATCCAAATTCTCAAACTCCGCTTGCAACCTTGAAGAGCGAAGTTGGAGGAGACCTAGCAAGTTCACCATTGGATTTGACAAATCAATCTGGTCTTCTTTACTATCGTACCCAGTTGCCAGGCAAGGAAATTAGTAATATTCTAGCAGTTTCCGTTCCAAAAGATGACAGAAAAATCAAGTCAGTCAGCCTAGAAACAGGACCTAAGAAAACAAGTTATGCTGAAGGAGAAGATTTGGATCTTAGAGGTGGTGTTCTTCGAGTTCAGTATGAAGGAGGAGCTGAGGACGAACTCATTCGCCTAACTCACGCAGGTGTGTCAGTATCAGGTTTTGATACGCATTATAAGGGAGAACAAAATCTTACTTTACAATATTTGGGGCAACCGGTACATGCTAATTTATCAGTGACTGTCACTAGCCAGGATGAAGCAAGTCCGAAAACTATTTTGGGAATTGAAGTAAGTCAGGAACCGAAAAAAGATTACCTAGTTGGTGATAGCTTAGACTTGTCTGAAGGACGCTTTGCAGTGGCTTATAGCAATGACACCATGGAAGAACATTCCTTTACTGATGAGGGAGTTGAAATTTCTGGTTACGATGCTCAAAAGACTGGTCGTCAAACCTTGAAGCTTCGTTACCAAGGTCATGAAGTTAACTTTGATGTTTTGGTATCTCCAAAAGCAGCACTAAACGATGAGTACCTCAAACAAGAAATTACTGCTGTCCAAGGTCGTCAGTCAACGGTTGTTTACACCTTCTCTAGTGAGGACAAACAAGCGACGCTACTAGAGAAACTTAATGGAGCGAAAGCTGTTGCAGAAAATCATGGTGCCAGTCAGGAAGATGTTAATCAGGCTTTGAATGAATTGAAACAAGCAGGCGCAAACTTGGATGGTAATCAGCGTTATGAGGCTGCTAGGAAAGAATTAGAAAGTTTACTCGAATCCATCCGCGAAAAATATCCTAAATCAGAACTAATTGCGCAAGCAGAGGCTTTGTTGGTCTCACAAGCACCAACTCCACAAGCTTTTGCGGACATGAAAGAACAGCTGAATAAGAAACTAGCTCCTGCAGCAGAAAGCCATCACGTTGGTAGCCAGGATCCAAATGAAGTAGCCCCAACAGTTGAAGCCCTCTCTGGACTAGTTGTGGAAACTGAAACAATAGCCTTCGAACGTCAAGAGCGCCCAAATGCAAGCCTTCTTAAAGGTCAACATCAACTAGTTCAAGAGGGAGTTGAGGGACAAATTCGTCACTTGATTGAAGTAGATAGCCAAGGGAAACGCACTCTTCGTTTAACAGAGGTAGTTAAAGAAGCTGTTCCAGAAATTACTGAGATTGGAACAAAAGTTCTTTCAAGTAAGGAACCAACTGAAGGTGTCAAGAATTTGGTTGTGAATACTCCGAAATTAGAAGTTGAAGAGACAAGTATTGCCTTCGAACACCAAGAACTTCTAACTGCAGGTCTTCTCAAAGGTCAGCGTCAACTTGTCCAAGCAGGAGTTGAGGGACAAATCCGTCGCTTGATTGAAGTAGATAGTCAAGGCAATCGTACGCTTCGCGCTACAGAAGTTTTGAAAGAAGCGAGTCCTGAAATCGTGGAAGTAGGTACTGGTCTCATCCCTGCAAATCCTGCACCACAAAACACAGACCTTCCAAAACCTTCTAATCAACCAGTGTCTGACCAACAAAAGGCTCCTAAATTGGAAGTTCAAGAGGAAAAGATTGCATTTGACCGTCAAGAACATGAAAATGCTGAGTTGCTAGTTGGGGAACAACGAGTCATCATACAGGGACGAGATGGTCTGTTAAGACATGTCTTTGAAGTTGATGAAAACGGTCAGCGTCGTATTCGTTCAACAGAGGTCATCCAAGAGGCGATTCCAGAAATTGTTGAAATTGGAACAAAAGTAAAAACTGAACCAGCAGTAGCGCCTACACAAGAAAAACCAGCCCAAAATACAGCAGTTAAATCAGAAGAAGCAGGCACCCAATTGCCAAATACAGGAACTGCTGATGCCAATGAAGCCCTAATAGCAGGATTGGCCAGCCTTGGTCTTGCTAGTTTAGCCTTGACATTGAAACAGAAAAAAGAAGAGGAAGATTAAATATCGAAAAATCTTGTGAAATCTTTCCTTATATTTCCAAAGTGTGATATAATAGTTTCGAATAAAATAAATAAAGGGGTTTTTGTAACATGGCAAAACTTACTGTTAAAGACGTTGACTTGAAAGGTAAAAAAGTCCTCGTTCGTGTTGACTTCAACGTACCATTGAAAGATGGCGTAATCACTAACGACAACCGTATCACAGCAGCTCTTCCAACTATTAAGTACATCATCGAACAAGGTGGACGTGCAATTCTTTTCTCTCACCTTGGACGTGTGAAAGAAGAAGCTGATAAAGCTGGTAAATCACTTGCTCCTGTAGCTGCTGACTTGGCTGCTAAATTGGGTCAAGACGTTGTTTTCCCAGGTGTTACTCGTGGTGCTGAATTGGAAGAAGCAATCAACGCTCTTGAAGATGGACAAGTTCTTTTGGTTGAAAACACTCGTTACGAAGATGTTGACGGCAAGAAAGAATCTAAAAACGATCCTGAACTTGGTAAATACTGGGCATCACTTGGAGATGGTATCTTCGTAAACGATGCATTTGGTACAGCTCACCGTGCACACGCATCTAACGTTGGTATCTCAGCAAACGTTGAAAAAGCAGTTGCTGGTTTCCTTCTTGAAAACGAAATTGCCTACATCCAAGAAGCAGTTGAAACTCCAGAACGTCCATTCGTAGCTATCCTTGGTGGTTCAAAAGTTTCAGACAAGATCGGTGTTATCGAAAACTTGCTTGAAAAAGCTGATAAAGTCCTTATCGGTGGTGGTATGACTTACACATTCTACAAAGCACAAGGTATCGAAATCGGTAACTCACTTGTAGAAGAAGACAAATTGGATGTTGCGAAAGCTCTTCTTGAAAAAGCAAACGGTAAATTGATCTTGCCAGTTGACTCAAAAGAAGCAAACGCATTTGCTGGCTACACTGAAGTGCGTGACACTGAAGGTGAAGCAGTTTCTGAAGGCTTCCTTGGTCTTGACATCGGTCCAAAATCTATCTCTAAATTTGACGAAGCTTTGACTGGTGCTAAAACAGTTGTATGGAACGGACCTATGGGTGTATTTGAAAACCCAGACTTCCAAGCTGGAACAATCGGTGTGATGGACGCTATCGTGAAACAACCAGGTGTTAAATCAATCATCGGTGGTGGTGACTCAGCTGCCGCAGCAATCAACCTTGGTCGCGCAGACAAGTTCTCATGGATTTCTACAGGTGGTGGAGCATCAATGGAACTTCTTGAAGGTAAAGTTCTTCCAGGACTTGCAGCCTTGACAGAAAAATAAGATTAACTAAATGAATCAAGGAAGAGGGGAATGAAAGTTCCTCTTTTCTTTTACTGAAAATAAAAACGCTTCCTCTCAACTATTGCTCATAAAATCACCTAATTTATGATAAAATGGAAATAGAAAGTTGAGATTATGAGTTATTTTAAAAAATATAAATTCGATAAATCCCAGTTCAAACTTGGTATGCGAACCTTTAAAACAGGTATTGCTGTTTTTCTAGTTCTCTTGATTTTTGGCTTTTTTGGTTGGAAAGGTCTTCAAATTGGTGCTTTGACAGCCGTTTTTAGCTTGAGGGAGAGCTTTGATAAGAGTGTTCATTTTGGGACTTCGCGTATTCTAGGAAATAGTATTGGAGGTCTTTACGCCCTGGTTTTCTTCCTATTAAATGGCTTTTTCCATGAAGCTTTTTGGGTAACCTTGGTTGTTGTTCCTATCTGCACCATGTTAACCATTATGACAAATGTAGCTATGAATAACAAAGCAGGTGTTATTGGTGGTGTAGCAGCCATGTTAATCATTACCCTATCGATTCCTACTGGAGAAACGATTTTGTACGTGTTTGCGCGTGTATCAGAAACGTTTATGGGAGTTTTTGTTGCAATTCTCGTAAATTACGATATTGATCGTATTCGACTCCTTTTAGAGAAAAAAGAAAAATAATGTTACATTTTATAACATTATCAATTGACGTTTGTCTTTTTTTAGACTATAATAGACAGAAAGAAGGAAATTGTAAATGAAGGAAAAAGAATTTCGCCGAAACATGGCTGTTTTTCCTATTGGCAGTGTTATGAAGTTGACTGATCTATCGGCTCGTCAGATTCGTTATTATGAAGATCAAGAGTTGATTAAACCTGATCGAAATGAAGGGAATCGTCGCATGTATTCCTTGAATGACATGGATCGTCTGCTTGAAATCAAAGATTATATCTCAGAAGGTTATAATATCGCTGCTATTAAGAAAAAATATGCTGAACGTGAAGCGAAGTCCAAGAAAGTGGTGAGTCAGACTGAGGTGCGTCGTGCACTTCACAATGAACTTCTCCAACAGGGGCGTTTTGCTTCAGTACGATCACCTTTTGGTCGCGGTTAGACAACCGCAAGTAGTCATAGATTAAGGAGAAAACTCATGCCAATCAAAGCTGCAGATATTCGTCGTGAAGTCAAGGAAAAAAATGTTACCTTTATCCGTCTCATGTTCTCAGATATTTTGGGAACCATGAAAAACGTCGAAATTCCTGCTACAGATGAACAATTAGATAAGGTCTTGTCAAATAAGGCTATGTTTGATGGATCTTCTATTGAAGGTTTTGTACGTATCAATGAGTCAGATATGTACTTGTACCCAGACTTGGATACATGGACAGTCTTCCCGTGGGGAGATGAAAATGGAAGTGTTGCAGGTTTGATCTGTGATGTCTACACAACAGAAGGTGAACCATTTGCAGGTGACCCTCGTGGCAATTTGAAACGTGCTCTTCGTCACATGGAAGAAGTAGGATTCAAATCCTTCAACCTTGGTCCAGAGCCAGAATTCTTCTTATTTAAACTAGATGAAAATGGTGACCCAACACTTGAAGTAAATGACAAGGGTGGCTACTTTGATTTGGCGCCTACTGACCTTGCGGACAATACACGCCGTGAGATTGTCAATGTCTTGACTAAAATGGGATTTGAAGTAGAAGCGAGTCACCACGAGGTTGCGGTTGGACAGCATGAAATTGACTTCAAGTACGATGAAGTTCTCCGTGCTTGTGATAAGATTCAAATCTTTAAACTTGTTGTTAAAACCATTGCTCGCAAACACGGGCTTTATGCAACCTTTATGGCCAAACCAAAATTTGGTATTGCTGGGTCAGGTATGCACTGTAATATGTCCCTGTTTGATGCAGAAGGAAACAATGCCTTCTTTGATCCAAATGATCCAAAAGGAATGCAGTTGTCAGAAACGGCCTATCATTTCCTTGGCGGTTTGATCAAGCATGCTTACAACTATACTGCCATCATGAATCCAACCGTTAACTCATACAAACGTTTGGTTCCAGGTTATGAAGCGCCTGTTTACATTGCTTGGGCTGGTCGTAACCGTTCGCCACTTGTGCGCGTACCTGCTTCACGTGGCATGGGAACTCGTCTTGAGTTACGTTCAGTGGATCCGATGGCAAACCCATACATCGCTATGGCGGTTCTTTTGGAAGTTGGTTTGCATGGTATTGAAAACAAAATCGAAGCACCAGCTCCTATCGAAGAAAATATCTACATTATGACAGCAGAAGAGCGTAAGGAAGCTGGCATTACAGACCTTCCATCAACCCTTCACAACGCTTTGAAGGCTTTGACTGAAGATGAAGTTGTCAGAGCGGCTCTTGGAGAACATATCTATACTAGTTTCCTTGAAGCCAAACGAATCGAATGGGCAAGTTATGCAACCTTCGTTTCACAATGGGAAATTGATAACTATTTAGATTTATATTAATGGTACAGAAAGGTTGTCCGTTTGGGCAACCTTTTTATGTTGTTCTAAAGACTGGAGTACTTACATTTAGTCTTTTGTAGATTACTAATATTCTTCGAAAATCTCTTCAAANNTCTTTGATTTTCATTGAGCATAAGTTTATTATAGTAGATTGGAAGATAATGAATTGAGTCTAGGATTGTCCAAAATAATTCCTAACAATGTTTTAGAAGTCGTGTTATACTATTGCGACTTAAATATGATATAGTGTTTTCATATTGCTCATACTCTTCTATTTTCATTGAGTATCAGCTATAAAGATCGATTACAATATGTCTTTTATGCGCTTCAGTTAGATGAGTGTTATAGATGAGAAGTTTTTTTATTTTTTCTTGAATTGAGGTTTTATCGTCTATAGTATGCTGTAATCTACATGAATATAAGGTGTGTTTGTCATAAATTGATTTGATGCATTTGATGTTTTTATATTAAATTTTCTGATATTTCTTTAATAAGGATAATTGCTATTTTTGTAAAAATCAAGCTACTAAAATTTTATAGTTTAGTCCTAATTAGTAAATATACAAATTCATACATAGAGGGTAGTTCCACCGTTTGCATATATATATATATATATGCAAGCGGTGGAACTTATTTTATCCATACAGGAATCAATAGTTTAAAGATTTTTTGTCATGTATTAATCGCTCTTTTTTCAACGAAAATCTTACTATTCTAGGAACTGCTTCGTTATAAAAATACTCTATAGTTGTTAATTATTTATTACAGATATCACTTTACTATATCAACTTATTGCGATAAACTATATATAGTTATGTCATTTTAAAAATAGAAAGGAAAAATTTATGTTTGGACATAAGAATAATAGGAATGGTGAAAAAGTTTTTCGCTATTCGATTAGAAAGTACCATTTTGGTGCTGCTAGTGTAGCTATAGCTGCCCTCTTGTTTTTTGCAAATGGAGTAGCTAGAGCAGATAGTCTATCTGTATCCCCTGATACAGCAGCGACTGAGAAGACCCTAAATGATGAGGGTAGGAGTAGGGCTAAGGAAGAACCCTTGCCAAATAGTCAAGAGCTTGCTGAAAGGAATTTGGAAGAAAAAACTACAAAAGTTGTTGATAAATCAGCCCTTCTTCAAGTGATGGATGAGCTTAAAGATATTGTAGTTAAGGTAAAAGAAAGTAAACTTGCTCCATTGTCTAATCAGCTTCTTCAGCTTACTGATGAAAGCAAACGTTTGCTTTCTGATAAGGATGCTAAATCAGAGGATATTGATCAACATATTCTAAAAATTAGAAAGCTGATAGAAACATTAAAAGAGCAAGAAAGTAGTGCTAGTCAACCTGAGCGGAAAGAAGAGAGTAAGGTGCCTTCTGCTGAAGCGGTAGACGAGACTGCTAATCAGGCTGAAAGTAGCAATGCTAAGGATTCTTTACTAGAAGATAAGAGCACGAATGAGGCTGCTACTGAAGTTCGTAAAGAAGAAACTTCTAGAGATAGCTCAAAACCTACTGTGACAGCTTCCGATAGAAGCTTAAACAAGGTAGATAAGGAAGCTAATAGTCTAGAACTGCCAAACAAAGATAATAAACTGTTGCCGATAGATACGAAAAGTAATCTTGTAGATGAGGCGACAGAGGATGTTCTTGATAAGAAGAAAAAAGGTTATTCTGGATTTAGAATAGCAAACTATGCTAGTAGATCTATTGATCGCTCTGTAGATGGAACTTTATCTCAAGGTGAGATTACAGGGGTGGGTGTAAGACAGTTTAGAAGTTTAACTTATAGTATTGATGGAGATAAAACAGTTTGGAGAGCTACTGTAGAACCAATACATCGTCATCACCAAGCTGCAGGTATAGTAGCAGCTTCAAGTGACAGTATCGAGAGTATTTCAGTTGCAAAACGAGGTGCAGATGGTGGAGGTGTAATAGAATCTGGATATGTTAATAAATCTAGACGTGCGGATCTTCCATCAAATATGAAAAACTCTAGAATATTTACTGAATTTTATCAAACCGGTAGTGGAGTGCCGGATACATTAGTATATGAGATTGTAACTAGAGGTAAAAACCATAATCTATTTTTACGATTTGGGACAGCTATCGTTAGACTAACTCTAGAAGATAATGTTTTAAATGGTGTTAATCATACTTTAATTGATAATAGAACTTCAGATTTTCCGGCAGTGGGGATAAAGGTTAATGCTGCAGAAGCTCCAAAAGTGGATCATCCCTACACTCAAACTAACAGTACGATTCGTATGCAGACGATACCATCCACAGATAATCAATTATCAGGAACTGGGAAACCAGGAGCGATTATTTCTGTTAAGAAAAATGGAAATACATTTAAGACAACAAAAGTTAATGGAAGTGGACGTTGGGTTGTTTCACTAGATGCTGGTTTAAATAGTAATATATCAGATACTGGTAATCAACTTGTACCGAAAGATAGTATAACAGTAACTCAAACTGTTGGAGGAAATGAAAGTGAACCGACTAACGTAGATATTTCATTAGGGCGTTCATGGCTTGCTTATTCGCCGGGACACACCAATGAATTGGTTTCAAATCAACGCGATCTTAAGCTATATGTACCACATGATGCAGGGATGGCGTATTTGAAGTATAGAGATACGAATAATCAAGAGCATCAAGTTGCGATTAGACGTACTGCGATTAATCAGCAATGGCAATCTCTTCAAAGTAATCTAGCAACTGTTACTTCAGTAGATAATACAAGTAATAAGTTCTATTCTATCATTAATTTGCGATTGAATAGTGATATGAGGGTAGGATCTCAAACTTCTGTTATTTCAAATATGAAAGAAGGCGGTTATGGAAGTCTTGAGGGATGGAAACCTGTCAATGTAGTAGAGGCTCCATTAACATCTGGTGCCCATATCGAAAGTGACTTAACAGGCAAAGCAAGTATACCTGCGGATGTAAGAGTAAAAGCCCCAGTAGGCTCTACTGTTAAACTGTATGATAATAACGATGTACTAATAGGAGAAGCAATAGCAGGAAATGATGGCTATGCAACAGTACATCCTCGAAATAGTTTACCTGAAGGGCAAATTAGAGCGACTTCAACACCGGCTGGAGGAAAAGAATCAGCCAAAAGTGATCCTGTTACAGTTACGAGAACGCAAGTGGGACATGGTGGTAATAGACAGATTACTAATGGTCGAGTTACTGTTGGGGTTGATAAAGAATGGATTGTTGCTTATCGTGGGGATGAAATAGAAATCAGAAGTGCAGCTCATGCTAGATATTTAGAATCATTTAAACCTGCAGGAGTAAATACAGCACAAGATTTGGCAACAAAATTCCCAATAAAAGGAGCTATATCACATAATTATTTAAGTACTGCAGGAGGGAAAGAGTATACACAGGTAACTGGACTTTCTAAAGGTATTATTTCTACAGAGCAACCCTTAGGCGATACAATAGTGACTTTAGTTGCTCAAAGTAAAACTACAACAGCTAGTTTAAGTCGATATAACAGAGGTGAAGTTGGTCAAGTTAGTACAAAAGTTACCGTTCTGGAGGTAGCGAAAAAATATGATATTTCTATTGATAAAAAAATTACAGTAGAAAATCCAAATTCTGTAAGTGCTCCAGAAAAAGAGAAAATTATTGCGGCGATTAAAGAGAAAAACAATAGAGCATATACAGATGCAGCATACAGAGCATTATTAGATCAGGCTACTTATTCAGTAGATGAAAAAGGGAATGTTACTATCACTTATCCTGATAATTCAGTGGACAAAGTAGCTTCATCATATACGATTCAAAAACGCCCAGTAATAGAAACATCCTTAATCGATAAGGCAGATACACAAACACCTATAACTGTATCAGCAGATCCAGGTTCTAAAGTAAAACTTTATGATCACTCTGGGCATGAATTGGGAGAAGGTACGGCAAATGGAAATGGTCGAGTTACTATTAATCCTACAAGACCGATTCCAAATGGAAATGTAACAGCAAAAGCAACTGATAATCGTGATAATACAACAGATGCAAGTGCTCCAAAACAAGCAACAGTACCTGCACCGCAAGCTTTGACTATTCAGCAACCTAGTCATGGATCAACAAGTGTAACTATTACTCCACAAGGCAGAACAGATATTATCTCTGCGGTTATTCAAGGGAAAAAAGTTAAAATTGAAAAGGAAGGCTCTGGACGTTATAAGACGTTAGAAAATGCAGCGAATGTACGAATTTCACCAAATGCAAATGGAAGTGTAACCTTTGAATTACCTTCAGGTACAAGCTTTGAAACCCTAGATAGAATTCAAGCTACTGCAGAAAATAAAGATATTACGGTAGCTTCAGGAATAAGGTCATCTCAAGAGGTTAGTCAATATGTACTAGCAAATAAAGGAGAGAAAGTACCTGTAAAAGATATTAATCGTTTAACTTCAGAAGATAAAGAGAGAGTTAAAACAGCCTATGAAAAAGCAAATCCAGGTATCAATAAGTCAGAAGTAACTGTAGGAAGTAACGGAGATATTACTTACAATCACCAAGGTAGAGGATCTGTGCAAAAAGGTGTTGCAAAAACATCTGATAATGTTGTTCTAGATAATGTAGCTCCAGGTAAACCAACGATTCCAACTAACTTGACGGATAAAGCTGGAACTAGAACTCAAATTGAAGTAGATACAGAACCAGGTGCATCTGTTGTTGTATATGATCATGGAGGTCAAGAACTAGGACGAGGTGTAGCGAACGCAAATGGTAAAGCGGTTATCAATCCGACTAAGGAAATTCCTAAAGGTAATGTTACAGCTAAAGCAACAGATGAAGCAGGAAATATCTCACAACCAAGTGATGCTAAAGTTGCTACTTTCCAAGATTTCACACCAAAAGTTCCTTCTAAGACACCTGTTACAAAAGTAACGTCTTTAACACCGGATGAGGTTAATCAGGTTAAGAAAAAAGTTTCAGATGCTAACCCTGGTAAAGAAGTGCAAGTATCAAGTAATGGTACTGCTACTGTAACTGATCCTAAATCAAGGATATCTCATCAAATATCTGGAGATAAGTTAGTTGAATCAAACGATAAGATTAGACCAACAGTTGAAATTCCTTATGACAATCCAGCTAGACAAGAGATTTATGTTTATTCTGGGGAAACAAATAACATTACAATCAAAGTAAAAGATAACTCAGGAAAAATATCTAAATCATATCTTGCATTTGCAGCTAATGATAGAAGAGGATTAGGAACAGAGGATAATAGCTATTTAGGTGGAGGAAATAGTAGTGGATTATACCTGACAGCGACTAAAATCCACACAGATACACCAACTTCAGAAAACCAACCAGCAACAATTACAGTAAGTGGAAATCTTAATAATCAGCCATTTACAGGTGAAAAATCAATTACTCGCTATGTATTTGCTGAAGATCCAAGTGGAAATACAAACTATGATCACGTAGGTCATGCGGATGATACTGGCGCACTAGGACGCGTTAAATTTGTGTGGAAATCACAGACATCGAAATATGATGCACAAGCTCCAGGAACACCAGTTCTATTAGATAATGCAGATGCTGCAAAAATTCAAGAAGCAGTAAAACAAGCAAATCCAACATTTAGTGATAAGATTAAATCTGTAACAGTAAGTGGAAATAATGTTATAGTAACTTATAATGACAATAGTACAGATACACTAGAGGGTTCAAGAGTATACAAAGTACGAGATTCAAAACCAACACCACCAACAGCAACAGCACCAAGTGATGGAACAGTTACAGTAACACCAACAGGTGATGCTGATAAAATAATTGTTAATTACACAGATGAACAACAAAACTCTAAAGTAGTAACAGTAGTTAAATCTGAAAATGGAACATGGTCATCACCAGATAAGCCAGCCGGAGTAACTGTTGATCCAAGAACAGGAACGTTGTTAATTCCAGCTGAAGGTGTTAAAGATAGAAGTCAGGTAACAGCAACAGCTACGAAAGGTGATAGTAGACCATCAGATCCAAAAATAGTTACAGCGCAGCCTAAAGATTTCACCCCAGTGA
>NZ_VMMH01000039.1:0-792 GCF_013277115.1 Streptococcus sp. 714 | reverse complement strand
CGGTAAAGATGGTTCAGGTAAAGTACCAAATGACAAACTTCCTAAGAAAGAAGTCCCAGGTACAGGAACAGTAACAGAACCTAATAAGAAACCATCACAACCAGTGGATGTAACAACACCAGCTCGTAAGACACCAACAGTAGATGTTGAACAAGATCCTAAGACAGGTGAAGTTACAGTAACACCTAAGAAACCAGATGGAACTCCATACAAACCAGGAACTAAGGTAGAAATCCCAGGTGAAGATGGTCCAATCACAGTTGAAATCGGTGAAGATGGTAAAGGTAAAGTACCAAATGACAAACTTCCTAAGAAAGATGTCCCAGGTACAGTTAAGATTACTGAACCAGGTCAACCAACTGTTGAAGTTCCTGATGTAACAACACCAGGTAAAGTTACACCAGAAACTGAACAACCAGGTAAGATTGAAATCACTCCACAACCAAATGGAGATGCGATTGTAACACCTAAGAAACCAGATGGATCAACATACCCACCAGGAACTACGGTAGAAATTCCAGGAGAAAATGGTCCAATCACAGTTGAAATCGGTAAAGATGGTTCAGGTAAAGTACCAAATGACAAACTTCCTAAGAAAGAAGTCCCAGGTACAGGAACAGTAACAGAACCTAATAAGAAACCATCACAACCAGTGGATGTAACAACACCAGCTCGTAAGACACCAACAGTAGATGTTGAACAAGATCCTAAGACAGGTGAAGTTACAGTAACACCTAAGAAACCAGATGGAACTCCATACAAACCAGGAACTAAGGTAGAAATCCCAGGTGA
>NZ_VMMH01000038.1:0-14753 GCF_013277115.1 Streptococcus sp. 714 | reverse complement strand
CGGTAAAGATGGTTCAGGTGAAGTACCAAATGACAAACTTCCTAAGAAAGAAGTCCCAGGTACAGGAACAGTAACAGAACCTAATAAGAAACCATCACAACCAGTGGATGTAACAACACCAGCTCGTAAGACACCAACAGTAGATGTTGAACAAGATCCTAAGACAGGTGAAGTTACAGTAACACCTAAGAAACCAGATGGAACTCCATACAAACCAGGAACTAAGGTAGAAATCCCAGGTAAAGATGGAAAACCAATCACTGTTGAAATCGGTGAAGACGGTAAAGGTAAAGTACCAAACAGTGACTTACCAGACGGTAAAGTACCAGGAACAGCTAAGATTACTGAACCAGGTCAACCAGCTGTAGAAGTTCCATTTGAAACACCAGCTAAGGTAACACCAGAAACACCAGCTCAAAAGACACCAACAGTAGAGTTGGAACAAGATCCTAAGACAGGTGACGTTACAGTAACACCTAAGAAACCAGATGGCTCAACATACCCACCAGGAACTACGGTAGAAATCCCAGGTGAAAATGGTCCAATCACAGTTGAAATCGGTCAAGATGGTAAAGGTAAAGTACCAAATGACAAACTTCCTAAGAAAGATGTCCCAGGTACAGCTAAGATTACTGAACCAGGTCAACCAGCTGTAGAAGTTCCAAATGTAGTAACACCAGGTAAGGTCACACCAGCAACACCAACAGATACAAATCCAGGTGCGCCAGTGACACCAGCTACTCCAACACCAGCTACTCCAACTCCAAATGCAGTTACTCCGAATGCAGATCAGGTAGATACTAAGACTACTATGGATAATGGAGCTAAATCAAATGATTCTCAAAATGTATTGCCAAATACAGGAACAGAATCAAATGCTGCTCTTGCATCTCTAGGACTTCTTGGACTATTGAGTGGATTTGGACTTGTAGCTCGCAAGAAAAAAGAAGACTAAAAATTTAGTCAGATGAACATTCATTCTTTTGTGTTTTAACAACGAACTAGATTGATTCTGATAGTTGTGTTATCCATAAAATACAAAGAATGATTAGATAAAGAAAGCGAACAATGCTAGGATTTTGTTAAACGGAATTCTAAGTATTGTTCGCTTTTTGTGGTATAATAAGACTATGCAGAAAAAACCAACATCAGCCTATGTGCACATCCCATTTTGTACCCAGATTTGTTATTATTGTGACTTTTCAAAGGTTTTCATCAAAAATCAGCCGGTAGATAGCTATTTGGAGCATCTGTTAGAAGAGTTTCAATCTTATGATATTCAAAGGTTGAGAACCCTCTATATCGGTGGTGGTACACCGACAGCCCTGTCAGCGTCACAACTAGAGGTGTTATTGAAGGGATTGACTGAAAACTTGGACTTGTCTGTCTTGGAGGAGTTGACCATTGAAGCCAATCCTGGAGACTTGGATGCGGATAAGATTGCTGTTTTGAAGAACTCGGCTGTCAATCGTGTTTCACTAGGTGTGCAAACTTTTGATAACAAAATGTTGAAAAAGATTGGGCGCAGTCATTTGGAGAAGGATATTTATGAAAATATCGACCGTCTGAAACTGGCTGGTTTTGACAACATCTCCATTGATTTGATTTATGCGCTACCTGGCCAGACCATGGAGCAAGTCAAGGAAAATGTGGCTAAGGCCATTGGGCTGGATATTCCCCATATGAGTTTGTATAGTTTGATTTTAGAAAACCATACGGTCTTTATGAACCGGATGCGACGTGGGAAATTGCCTCTGCCTAAGGAGGAACTAGAAGCGGAAATGTTTGAGTACATCATCGCAGAGCTGGAGCGAGCAGGTTTTGAGCATTATGAGATTTCCAATTTTTCCAAACCTGGTTTTGAAAGTCGCCACAATCTCATGTACTGGGACAATGCTGAATACTATGGCATCGGTGCTGGGGCATCTGGTTATGTCAATGGTGTTCGTTATAAAAATCATGGTCCCATTCGTCATTATCTGAGTGCAGTTGAGGAAGGCGACGCACGTATCACAGAAGAGCACCTGAGTCAAAAAGAGCAAATGGAAGAAGAAATGTTCCTGGGGCTTCGCAAGAAATCAGGGGTCTCTATGGCGCGATTTGAGGAGAAATTTGGTCGGCCGTTTGAGGGGCTTTATGGAGAAATTGTCAGAGACTTGGTGCAACAAGGTCTCATGCAAATAGAGGGTGACCGCGTGCGCATGACAAAGAGAGGTCTCTTTTTGGGAGACACCGTAGCAGAACGATTTATTTTGGAGTAGGATCATGGGCTTAACTTATCAAATGAAAATGAAAATTCCTTTTGATATGGCTGATATGAACGGTCATATTAAACTTCCAGATGTGATTTTGCTGTCTCTGCAGGTTTCAGGGATGCAGTCGATTGAACTGGGAGTTAGTGATAAGACCATTTTGGAGGACTATAATCTGGTCTGGATTATCACAGACTATGATATTGAGGTAGTTCGTTTGCCTCGTTTTGCGGAAGAAATTACCATTGAAACGGAAGCTTTGAGCTACAATCGACTCTTTTGTTACCGTCGGTTTACCATTTATGATGAAGCAGGGCAGGAACTCATCCACATGATGGCGACCTTTGTTCTCATGGACCGAGACAGTCGAAAAGTCCATGCTGTCGAACCTGAGATTGTGGCTCCTTACCAGTCTGAATTTAATAAAAAACTT
The DNA here is from genome assembly GCF_013277115.1 of Streptococcus sp. 714. Taxonomy (GTDB): domain Bacteria; phylum Bacillota; class Bacilli; order Lactobacillales; family Streptococcaceae; genus Streptococcus. The sequence goes on along the minus strand of NZ_VMMH01000038.1, from coordinate 12,068 downwards.
ATCCGTGGACCAAAGTATGAGTCCTTGGACGAGCCAGTCAGCAAGGATTACCATGTTCGTTTTTACGACTTGGATATGAATGGTCATGTCAATAACAGTAAATATTTGGATTGGATTTTTGAGGTCATGGGAGCGGATTTTTTGACCCAGTATATTCCCAAGAAAATCAATCTCAAGTATGTCAAGGAAGTTCGACCAGGTGGGGTGATTACATCGGCGGTTGAACAGACTGGACTGGAAAGCGAGCATGAGATTACAAGCGACGGTGCTACCAATGCCCAAGCTATCATCACTTGGCAAGAAATAGAAAAGGATTAGAGGAAAAGTATGAAATATAAAGGTTATTTAATTGATTTAGACGGTACTATTTATAAGGGGAAAGACCGAATTCCGGCAGGAGAGGCTTTTGTCCATGAATTGCAAAAGCGGGACATCCCCTATCTCTTTGTAACCAACAATACAACCCGCACTCCAGAGAGCGTTCAGGAGATGTTGGCTCAGAATTTTAATATCGATACGCCCCTATCGACTGTCTACACAGCGACCTTGGCAACGATCGACTATATGAATGACTTGGGACTGGAAAAGACGGTCTATGTCATTGGTGAATCAGGCCTCAAGGAAGCTATCAAGGCGGCTGGTTATGTGGAAGACAAGGAAAATCCTGCCTATGTGGTAGTAGGGCTGGACTGGCAGGTCGACTATGAAAAATTTGCGACAGCAACTCTGGCTATCCAAAAGGGTGCTCACTTTATCGGAACCAATCCTGACCTTAACATCCCGACAGAACGCGGTCTTTTGCCGGGTGCTGGTTCACTAATTACCTTGCTTGAAGTGGCTACGCGAGTGAAGCCTGTTTATATCGGGAAACCAAATGCTATCATTATGAACAAGGCGGTTGAGCACTTAGGTTTGGAACGTGAAGAATTAATCATGGTTGGGGACAATTATTTGACTGATATTCGAGCAGGGATTGACAATGGCATTCCAACGCTCTTGGTGACAACAGGTTTTACCAAGGCAGAAGAAGTGGCAGACCTGCCAATCGCACCGACTCATGTGGTTTCTAGCCTTGCGGAGTGGAACTTTGATGAAAACTAAACTGACCTTTTGGAGCTCTATGCTCTTTCTCCTCTCTCTTTCAATCCTGCTGACCATTTATCTAGCTTGGATTTTCTATCCGTTTGAAATTCAGTGGCTGAACTTGACGGATCGAGTTTATCTAAAACCAGAAACCATTCAGTACAACTTTCATATTTTGATGAATTATCTGACCAATCCTTTTAGTCAGTTCTTGCAGATGCCAGATTTTCGTTCGTCAGCAGCTGGTTTGCACCACTTTGCGGTGGTCAAGAATCTCTTTCACTTGGTACAGCTAGTAGCTCTTGTGACACTACCAAGCTTCTATTTCTTTGTCAATAAGATTGTGAAAAAGGGCTTTTTATCTTTATTTAGTAAGGGGCTTTTGGCTCTAGTGGTCTTACCTTTACTGATTGGTCTTGGGGGAGTTTTGATTGGTTTTGACCAATTCTTTACTCTTTTCCATCAAATTCTCTTTGTGGGAGATGATACCTGGCTTTTTGACCCAGCTAAGGATCCAGTGATTCTGATTTTGCCAGAGACCTTCTTCCTTCATGCCTTCCTCCTCTTTTTTGCCCTCTATGAAAGCTTTTTTGGCTATCTATATCTAAAAAGTCGTAAGAAGTGAAACGAAAGCTGTTTTTAATTTGTATATATAAAAATGTACATAATTTAAAACCATCGTTAAGAGTGAATTAACTAATTCTGAATAGTATCAATCGTTCGCAAACAGTCTATTTTTCTTGAAAAATAGGCTTTTTTTCTAAAAATCCCTAGTCAAGCGCTTTATTTTTTTGTATAATAGAAGTAGCAAAGTATAGATAAGAAGAGAAAAGCATGATTACACTATTTCTATCACCGAGCTGTACTTCATGTCGTAAGGCAAAGGCCTGGTTAGAAAAACATAAGGTGCCCTTTGAGGAACACAATATTATGACCAGTCCCTTAACAAGAAAAGAATTGCAACACATTCTTTCCTTGACCGAAAATGGTACTGATGACATCATTTCAACTCGTTCAAAAATTTTTCAAAAATTAGATATTGATGTAGAAAGTATTTCGGTATCGGAATTGCTTCATTTGATTGAGCAGTACCCTAGTCTTTTGCGTCGCCCAATTATTATCGATGCCAAACGCATGCAGATCGGTTTTAATGAAGATGAGATTCGTGCTTTTCTCCCTCGTAGTTATCGTAAGCAAGAACTAAAAGAAGCAAGAATGAGAGCTGGTATTAGTTAATGAACAAACAGTATAGTTACCCACTAGATTTGTCGTGGAGCACTGAAGAACTTGCTTCAGTGCTTTCTTTTTTTAATGATGTTGAAGCTGCCTATGAAGGCAAAGTAGAAGCTAAAAAGTTACTAAACTCCTATAAGGGATTCAAATTGGTTGTGCCAAGCAAGAGTGAAGAGAAGCGTTTGGGACGAGAATTTGAAACGGTTAGTGGCTATTCGCTTTATCGAGCGGTTCAGGCTGCCAAGGAAAAAGGGGAAGGGAAGATTTCTCTTGGAAAGTAAATTTGAATTTGCCAAAGAGCTTGTTAAGAAGGCGGGCCAGTATATCCTTGACCATATGCAGGAAGACTTGCGTGTTGAGACCAAGTCCTCTCCAACAGACTTGGTGACCAGGCTGGACAAGGAAGTTCAGGAACTCTTGGTTAGTGAGATTTTGTCCCGTTATCCTGAGGATAAGATTTGTGCTGAAGAGGGCTGTTTGCGAGCCTCGGTTCAAGAGGGCAAGGTTTGGGTCATTGATCCCATTGATGGTACCAATAATTTTGTGGCCCAGCAGGAAGATTTTGCTGTCATGATGGCTTATTTTGAAAATGGTCAGGGGCAGTTTGGACTGATTTATGATGTGGTCAAAGGGGATTGTTATCACGGTGGTGGTAAGTTTCCAGTTTGTCTAAATGATCAGCCCCTAGCTCCCTTTAAAGCAAAACCACTTGGAGATTTTCTCATTGCAGGAAATAGTGGTATGCTGGAAACCAATGAATGGGGGCTGGCTGATTTGAGTCGAGCGGTTCTTGGTGTACGTGTCTATGGGAGTGCGGCCATTAGTTTTGCCAAGATTTTGTCAGGGCGTTTGTTGACCTATGTTACTTATCTGCAACCATGGGATTATGCTGCCGCTAGTATTTTAGGGGAAAGTCTGGGCTATCGGGTGGTGACCCTATCTGGTGAACCGCTTGATTTTCAAACCAGACAGCCTGTCATGATGGTGCCTCTTGAGATGCAGGAGGAAATTCAGTCCTATATTTACGAAAGGAAAAGAACTTAAATGCAATTTCCAGAAGGATTTGTTGAAAAATATGAAGAGATACTAGGAGATGAGGCAAGAGATTTTCTTGCCTCTTTTGAGGAGGAAGCGATTTCGGCCTTTCGGGTCAATCCTTTAAAAGAAGCGCCAGTTTCCTTTTCTGATGCTATTCCTCAAACCCCTTGGGGACATTATGGGAAGGTTTCAGGGAAATCGCCTGAGCATGCTACTGGTTTAGTTTATTCGCAAGAACCAGCTGCTCAAATGGTGGCTCAGGTAGCCCAACCCAGTCCTGGAATGAAGGTCTTGGATTTGGCCGCTGCTCCAGGTGGAAAATCAACTCAACTGGCAGCCTATCTAGCAGGGGAAGGACTTCTCGTCTCCAATGAAATTTCAAGCAAACGGGCTAAGATTTTAGTAGAAAATATGGAGCGCTTTGGTGCGACAAATGTCGTAGTGACTAATGAATCTGCTGACCGTTTGGCCAAGGTCTTTAAAGGCTATTTTGACCTTATTGTCCTTGATGCCCCTTGCTCTGGTGAAGGAATGTTCCGTAAGCAACCAGACGCTATGGACTATTGGAGCTTAGATTATCCGAGTCAATGTGCTAGTTTGCAAAGAGAAATTCTAGCGGATGCGGTAACTATGTTAGCTGAAGGTGGTCGCTTGGTTTATTCAACCTGTACCTGGGCACCTGAGGAAAATGAAGAGATTGTCAACTGGTTGTTGGATGAGTATGATTTTGACTTGTTGCCAGTTGAACATATCAATGGAATGGTAGCTGGTATTGACCTGCCAGAAACGGCTCGGATGTATCCTCATCATTTTAAGGGAGAAGGGCAATTTGTAGCCCATCTACAGTTTAAGGGTGAAAATCTAGCACCAAAATGTAAGGCAAGTAAAAGCAATCTCAGCCGTGAGCAAGTTGCCTTGTGGCAGGAATTTGCCCAAAAACATCTAAACATCAATCTACCGGGTATTTTGCAGACTTTTGGTGACCAGCTTTATCTCTTACCAGAACTCTTGCCAGATTTAGGGAAGCTCAAGATTGCTCGCAATGGCCTGCATTTGGGTACCTTTAAGAAGAAACGCTTTGAACCCAGTTTCGCTCTTGGTCTAGCCTTGAAACCGAATCAGGTCAAGCAGTCGGTTGAAATTGACCAAGAAGGGTTTGTAAAGTATGTGGCTGGAGAGACTGTTCAGCTTGAGGAAAGTCTGCCAAATGGTTGGTACCAAGTTTTGGTTCAGGGCAATGGTTTGGGCTTTGCTAAGGTGACTGGAAATGTTTTGAAAAATTATTTTCCAAAAGGCCTCAGATTCAAGTGAAAATGCTAGTCAAAGTAGCTTGTCTATGTTATAGTGGAAGTATGGATTTTTTTCAAATTGTCTTTCATTTTAAGTCAAAATTGGTGGAGAAGGAAACTGAGCAAATTTCTAGTAAAACTAAGCTAGCAACTTCAGTCACCTCCTAATTTTAAAAAGGAAAAACATAAATAAATAGTTGAAAAAATTCACAGCATTCACCATTATTTTCAAGGAGAAAAACAGTGAAAAAAAGGAAAAAACTCGCTCTATCCCTTGCAGCTCTTTTGCTAGCAGGTTCTTTGGCGGGATGTGCTAGCTGGATTGATCGTGGAGAATCCATGACAGCTGTTGGCTCAACGGCTCTTCAGCCCTTGGTCGAAGCAGCAGCAGATGAATTTGGCTCTATGCACGTTGGAAAAACAGTCAACGTCCAAGGTGGAGGATCTGGTACAGGTCTGTCTCAGGTTCAATCTGGAGCTGTTGATGTAGGAAATTCAGACGTATTTGCCGAGGAAAAAGACGGTATCAACGCATCCGCTCTAGTGGATCATAAGGTAGCCGTAGCAGGCTTGGCAGTAATTGTGAACAAGGAAGTTGACGTTGAAAATCTGACAACAGAACAACTCCGTAGCATCTTCACAGGCCAAGTAACCAACTGGAAAGAAGTCGGTGGGAAGGATTTAGCCATCTCTATTATAAACCGTGCAGCAAGTTCTGGTTCGCGTGCAACCTTTGATAGTGTTATCATGGATGGTCAATCTGCCGTGCAGAGTCAAGAACAGGATTCAAATGGGATGGTCAAAAACATTGTTTCCCAGACACCAGGAGCCATTTCTTACCTAGCCTTTGCCTATGTGGATGACTCGGTGAAACGCATGAAATTGAACGGCTATGAGCCGATTGCAGAAAATGTTACAACCAATAACTGGCCTTTGTGGTCTTATGAACACATGTACACCCTAGGTCAGCCAAACGAATTGGTGGCAGAATTCCTCAACTTTGTCCTCTCAGATGAAGCGCAAAGTGGAATCGTTAAGGGAATGGGCTATATTTCTGTCAAGGAAATGAAGGTTGAAAAAGACGCTGTAGGAACGGTGATAGCACTAGAAGGGAGTCAATAATGAATCAAGAAGAATTAGCTAAAAAATTACTTTCTCCCTCAAAGAACTCTCGTCTAGAGAAACTAGGAAAAGGCTTAACCTTTGCCTGTCTGTCTTTGATTGTTATCATTGTGGCCATGATTTTGATTTTCGTAGCCCAAAAAGGTTTGTCGACCTTCTTTGTAAATGGGGTTAATATCTTTGATTTCCTATTTGGCCAAACTTGGAATCCTTCAGGTAAACAATTTGGTGCGCTTCCAATGATTTTGGGTTCCTTTATTGTCACAATCCTGTCAGCCCTTATCGCAACTCCTTTTGCCATTGGAGCAGCTGTCTTTATGACGGAGGTCTCACCAAAAGGTGCTAGAATCTTGCAACCAGCTATTGAACTCTTAGTCGGAATTCCTTCAGTCGTGTATGGATTTATTGGTTTGCAGGTCGTAGTTCCTTTTGTCCGTAGTATCTTTGGTGGAACTGGTTTTGGGATTCTGTCAGGGATTTTCGTACTCTTTGTCATGATTTTACCGACGGTAACCTTTATGACAACAGATAGCTTGCGTGCGGTGCCTCGTCACTACCGCGAAGCAAGTTTGGCTATGGGGGCTACTCGTTGGCAAACCATCTGGCGCGTGACCTTGAAGGCAGCGCGTTCAGGGATTTTCACAGCAGTGGTCTTTGGGATGGCGCGTGCCTTTGGTGAGGCCTTGGCTATTCAGATGGTGGTCGGAAACTCAGCCGTTGTCCCAACTTCACTAACAACACCTGCTGCGACCTTGACCTCTGTCTTGACCATGGGTATCGGAAATACCGTCATGGGTACAGTTGATAATAACGTACTTTGGTCCTTGGCCTTAGTCTTGCTCTTGATGAGTTTGGCCTTCAATAGTGTGATTAAATTGATTACGAAAGAAAGAGGAAAGAAAAACTATGCACGCTAAGAAATTAGATAAAATTGCAACAGCTGTCCTCTACTCAATTGCAGGAATTATCGTTGCCATCTTGGCATCCTTGATTCTTTATATCTTGGTTCGTGGTTTGCCCCACATCTCTTGGTCTTTCTTGACTGGCAAATCCTCTTCTTACCAAGCAGGTGGAGGGATTGGAATTCAGCTCTATAATTCCTTCTTCCTTCTGGTCATTACCTTGATTATTTCTGTGCCCTTGTCTATGGGAGCTGGGATTTTCCTAGCTGAATATGCCAAAAAAGGTCCTGTGACCAACTTTGTCAGAACCTGTATTGAAATCTTGTCTTCTCTACCATCAGTGGTTGTAGGTCTCTTTGGTTACTTGATCTTTGTAGTTCAGTTTGAGTACGGATTTTCAATCATCTCAGGTGCCTTGGCCTTGACAGTCTTTAACCTGCCTCAGATGACTCGTAATGTTGAGGACAGCTTGAAACACGTTCACCATACGCAACGTGAGGCTGGTTTGGCCCTTGGGATTTCTCGCTGGGAGACTGTGGTCCATGTGGTTATTCCAGAAGCCCTTCCAGGGATTGTAACTGGGGTTGTCTTGGCCTCTGGTCGTATCTTTGGTGAGGCGGCAGCTCTCATCTATACAGCAGGGCAATCTGCTCCAACCCTAGACTGGTCTAACTGGAATATCCTCAGTGTGACTAGCCCAATCTCAATCTTCCGTCAAGCAGAAACCTTGGCTGTCCACATCTGGAAGGTCAATAGTGAAGGTACAATTCCAGATGGCACCATCGTATCAGCAGGTTCTGCCGCAGTGCTCCTCATCTTTATTCTCATCTTTAACTTTGGAGCCCGCAAACTCGGAAGCTACCTACACAAGAAATTAACCGCTGCCTAAAGGAGAAGCCATGTCAAAATATAATTGGGATGAAAAGCATATCATCACCTTTCCTGAAGAGAAAGTGGCCCTCTCTACCAAGGATTTACATGTTTACTACGGTAAAAAAGAATCCATCAAGGGCATCGATATGCAATTTGAAAAAAATAAAATTACTGCCTTGATTGGCCCATCTGGATCAGGAAAATCAACCTACCTCCGCAGTCTCAACCGTATGAATGATACCATTGATATTGCCAAGGTCACAGGTCAAATCCTCTATCAAGGGATTGATGTCAATCGTCCAGAAATCAATGTTTATGAGATGCGTAAACACATCGGAATGGTCTTCCAACGACCAAATCCTTTTGCTAAGTCTATCTACCGCAACATCACTTTTGCCCATGAACGTGCAGGCGTCAAGGACAAGCAAGTCTTGGATGAAATTGTGGAAACCTCTCTTCGTCAAGCTGCCCTTTGGGATCAGGTCAAAGACGATTTGCACAAGTCAGCCTTGACCCTATCAGGCGGTCAGCAGCAACGTCTATGTATCGCTCGTGCTATCTCTGTTAAACCAGATATACTCTTAATGGATGAGCCTGCGTCAGCTTTGGATCCGATTGCGACAGCCCAGCTGGAAGAAACAATGTTGGAATTGAAGAAGGACTTTACCATCATCATCGTGACCCACAGTATGCAGCAGGCTGCGCGTGCTAGTGATTACACAGGATTTTTCTACTTGGGTGACTTGATTGAGTACGATAAGACCGCTAATATTTTCCAAAATGCTAAACTACAGTCAACCAATGACTACGTAACAGGACACTTTGGATAGAAAGGAAACAGTATGACAGAAGCGATTTTACAGGTATCGGACCTGTCCGTTTACTACAATCAAAAAAAGGCCTTGAATAGTGTTTCCTTATCTTTCCAACCTAAGGAAATTACAGCCTTGATTGGTCCATCTGGATCAGGGAAGTCAACCCTCCTCAAGGCTATCAACCGCATGGGGGATCTCAATCCAGAGGTAACCACAACTGGTTCGGTGGTTTACAACGGCCACAACATCTACAGCCCACGTACAGATACAGTTGAATTGCGGAAGGAAATTGGTATGGTTTTCCAACAACCAAACCCCTTCCCTATGTCTATCTACGAAAATGTTGTTTACGGGCTTCGTATCAATGGAGTGAAAGACAAGCAGGTTCTGGATGAAGCGGTAGAAAAAGCCTTGCAACGAGCTTCCATCTGGGATGAGGTCAAGGATCGCCTACATGATTCAGCTATCGGGCTTTCAGGTGGACAACAGCAACGTGTCTGTGTTGCCCGTGTCTTGGCAACTAGTCCTAAAATCATTCTTTTGGATGAACCGACTTCAGCCTTGGATCCTATCTCGGCTGGTAAGATTGAGGAAACCTTGTATGGGCTAAAAAATAAATACACCATGCTCTTGGTTACACGTTCCATGCAACAAGCCTCTCGTATCTCTGACAAGACAGGATTTTTCCTAGATGGAGATTTGATTGAGTTTAACGATACCAAGAAGATGTTCCTCAACCCACAACACAAGGAAACAGAAGATTATATTTCAGGAAAATTTGGATAAGGAGATAAATGATGTTACGCTCTCAATTTGAAGAAGATTTAGAGAAATTGCACAACCAGTTCTATGCTATGGGACAAGAAGTGTTATCCCAAATCAATCGGACAGTGCGTGCCTTTGTTACGCATGACCGTGATTTGGCCAAGGAAGTCATCGAAGATGATGCAGAAGTAAACGAATACGAAGTGAAATTGGAGAAGAAATCATTTGAAATGATTGCCCTTCAGCAGCCAGTTTCTCAAGACTTGCGTACCGTTTTGACAGTCTTGAAGGCTGTATCTGACTTGGAACGTATGGGTGACCATGCTGTTTCTATTGCTAAAGCAGCAATTCGTATGAAGGGGGAACAACGTATCCCTGCTGTTGAAGAAGAAATCAAGAGAATGGGTCGCGATGTCAAGAACTTCGTCGAAGCAGTTCTGGAACTCTATCTCAATGGTTCAGTTGACCAGGCCTATGAAGTAGCAGCTATGGACGAAAAAATCAACCATTACTTTGATAGCATTCGTGAGTTGGCTACAGAAGAAATCAAGAAAAATCCAGATGCTATCGTTACAGGTCGTGATTATTTCCAAGTGATTGCCTTCTTGGAACGCATTGGAGACTATGCTAAGAATATCTGTGAATGGGTTGTTTACTTTGAAACAGGTAAGATTGTCGAACTATAAAATAGATCCATTCTGTATAAAAAGGAGCTTGAAATCAACTGACAGCTCCTTTTATTGAATGAAAAAAATATTTTTGAGATAAAAATTCAAAAAACGCTTGACAAGCATCTTGGATAGCGTTATAATTATACAAAATTAACAGAGAGGTTGTTTATTTATGAAATCAAAAAAATGGATATTTGTTTTATGTAGCTTTCTTGCAAGTTTCTTCTTAGTGGCTTGCCAGTCAAGTTCGAATGGTTCTCAGTCAGCTCTTGAGGCCATTAAGCAAAAGGGGAAATTAGTTGTGGCGACCAGTCCTGACTATGCACCTTTTGAATTCCAAGCCTTGGTTGACGGAAAAAATCAGGTAGTCGGTGCGGACATTGATATGGCTCAGGCTATCGCTGATGAACTTGGGGTGAAGTTGGAAATCTCAAGCATGAGTTTTGACAATGTCTTGACCAGTCTTCAAACTGGGAAGGCTGACCTAGCAGTTGCGGGAATTAGCGCTACTGACGAGAGAAAAGAAGTCTTTGACTTTTCAATCCCTTACTATGAAAACAAGATTAGTTTCTTGGTTCGTAAGGCTGATGTAGAAAAATATAAGGATTTAACTAGTCTAGAAAGTGCTAATATTGCAGCTCAAAAAGGGACTGTTCCAGAGGCTATGGTCAAGGAACAATTGCCAAAAGCGCAATTAACTTCCCTAACCAATATGGGTGAAGCTGTTAATGAATTACAGGCTGGAAAAGTAGATGCTGTTCACATGGATGAGCCTGTTGCTCTTAGCTATGCTGCTAAAAATGCCGACCTAGCTGTTGCAACTGTCAGCTTGAAGATGAAGGATGGCGAAGCCAATGCCGTTGCCCTTAGAAAAAATAGTGCTGATTTGAAAGAAGTGGTGGACAAGGTCATCCAAAAACTCAAGGATGAAGGGACTTACCAAAGCTATCTTGAAAAAGCAGCAACTTTAACAGAAGTTGAACAATAAGAAAAAAGAGTCTGGGACAATAGTCTCTTATCTCCAAAAAAAGCAACGGATTTGCCGTTGCTTTTTGCATCGTTGCGATAGTCTTGGTAAAATATAGTAGATTGAAACTGAGTTTGGGACAAAAATCTAACCTTAAATATAAAAAGCGAACAAAATGAGTTATCTGACATTCAGAATTTTGTCTTGTTCGCTTTTTTTCCTAATCTATCGATTTTAAAAATTTATAATAAAGAATTCCTAAAATCAAAATCTTTTTGTCCCAGCTTTATATTCAATCCTCTATGTAACACAAATCAAACAATTTTATCACTAGAAATCAGTTCTTTCTTGCCACAAGACCATCTCGTCTTTACTATTGAAAAAGTGGTGAATACCTTGGAAGATAGTCACTTCCACGCCTTCTATCATGCCTTTGGTCGCCCGTCTTATCACCCCAAAATGCTTGTATCTGCTCTTCTATTTGCCTATTCACAAGGGATTTTCTTTGGTCGAAAAATTGAAAAAATGATGATTGAAAATCTGGCTATGCAGTACCTAACAGGGCAGTTGGTTGTCAGCTACCGTACCATCAATCGTTTTCGTGTCGCTGAAGGGATGGAAGAACTCATTCGTGATCTTTTCATCGACCTCAATCTTCGTTTAAAAATGGAAGAGTTAGTGACCTTAGATTGCTTGTTTATTGACGGGACTAAGATTGAAGCTAATGCCAACAAGTATAGTTTCGTGTGGAAGAAAGCGACAGAGAAATTCTTCGCCAAGCTTCAAGAACAGATACAGGTCTATTTTCAAGAAGAAATCACACCCCTTATCCATCAAGCTATCGAACTGGATACACAAGAGCCTATCTCCTCAGAGCAGTTGCTTGCATTCGCTCAAGTCCTTGAAGAAGAATTGGAAAAACTGAACCAGGACATTGAGGAGACACCCGTTAAAGGAAAGGATGAACGTAAAACCCAGCGTCGTAAACTCAAGAAAGTCTTGCGTAAAGTCAAGGATGATTTTTCAGTACGTACTGAAAAATATGAGAATTATCAGGAGATATTTCAAGGGCCTAACAGCTTTTTAAAAATTTTTAATTATCTTTGCTCTTTTTGAGTAAATAGATCTCTCAGGAATCACTTATTTAGATTTTTCTAGATTATAATGAACAGAAATAATATAATTTTTTTAATTCTTGTTATTATATCACAAGTATTTCAAAAAAAGAAATGGCTGGACTTATCATTATATTTTGAAAATATAATGATAAAAAAGGAAAAAGGCTTGATTTTATTAAATATCTATTTTAT
>NZ_VMMH01000037.1:0-9397 GCF_013277115.1 Streptococcus sp. 714 | reverse complement strand
CTTTGAGGTTGTAGATGAAGCGACGCTGACGTGGTTTGAAGAAATTTTCGAAGAGTATTAAATAGCTAGGTCAAACTTCAACTGTGGCTTAACAGGGTCATAATCCACCAACTCAAAATCTTCTGATTTGATATCAAAGAAACTAGTCCCATCAGGAACATTTAAAACCAAACGTGGTTGGCAGTTTGACGGCTCCCGACGAAGCAATTCCTCTGCTTGTTCAAATTGATTGTCATAGATATGGAGGTTATTGATGAAGTAGAAGAACTTCCCAACCTTCCAGCCAAAATGCTTGGCAATCATCATTTGAAGAGCCACATACTGCATAGCATTGATGTGGTGGGCCACTAGCATATCGTTAGAACGCTGGGTCAAGGTCGCATCCAGATAGATTTCCCCATCTACACGGCGGACATCAAACATGGTCTGAAAGGCGCATGGGAGTAGTCCTTCTGTTTCTTCGAAAGCTTGGTAATCCCAGAGCGAAATGATATTGCGACGATTCCAAGGATTGGCTTCCAACTGCTTGAGAAGCTTATTGATGATATCGTGTTTCTTAACGACCGCCCCGTAACGCTCACCAATAGTTCCTGTATCTCCCACTTCCCAGTCATTCCAATAGTGAACATTGTACTTGTCATTGAGAACTTCTAGGCTATTAGACTGGTCTTGGTAGATCCAGAGAAGTTCTTTGATGGCGGATTTAATGGCGATTGGCCGCAAAGTTGTAATGGGAAAGTCTCCCTTAGCCAAGTCATACTCGGCAAAGGCACCGGTTACGTACTTGGAGTTGGCAACTGTCCCATCCTTGTACTTGGGGCGGGCCTGCTCAGAAAAGACACCGTCTTTGAGGATTCGTTCAATATTCTCTTTAAAAATCGTATCTGCTTTTGTCATTCTCTCTCACCTCATTTATTGTCCTAACTAGTATAGCATAAAAAAAGAAAGGAGGAAAATCACTCGCTTCTGGAAAGCAATTTTCTCCTTTTTTATTTTATTGCAATACAAGTGATGCTGCTCCGATAACTCCAGCGTCATTTCCTAGAGTTGCAAGAGCCAATTTAGTAGATGTGCGTACTTGTGGGAAGGTATTTTCGTCGTAGACTTTTTGAACACCTTGTAGAAGAAATTCTCCTGCAGCTGACACACCACCACCGATAACGATTGTTGATGGGTTTAGGATTGAACCAATGTTAGCACAAGCGATTCCCAAGTAACGTGAGAAGTTACGGTAAACGATCAAAGCAAGGTCGTCTCCTTCTTTTGCAAGGTCAAAGACAGTCTTAGCGGTTACTTCTTCTCCATTATCAATCAAGCGTTTCAAGGCTGCATCGCCTTCGTATTCATCGGCATAACGACGAGTCAAGTTGACAATACCTGTTGCTGAAGCAACTGTCTCAAGACAGCCTTTCTTACCGCAAGTACATGCGATTGGTTGGTCAAAGTCAACAGTAATGTGGCCAAGCTCACCTGCTGCACCAGCAACACCGTGAAGCAATTTGCCTTCTGCGACGATACCACCACCAACACCTGTACCAAGTGTCATAAAGACAACGTCTGGTTGGTTATCACCAGCCCCCATCCAGCGCTCACCAAGAGCTGCCACGTTGGCATCATTATCGATGAAAAATGGAATGCCCAAGGCTTTTTCAATCTTTTCTTTAATTGGTTGAAGGGTTTTCCAGTTCAAATTGTAGGCACCAATAACAGTTCCTTTTTCACGGTCAACCACACCTGGTGATCCCATTCCAATACCTTGGAAGTCCGTTGCTGCCAATCCAAGCAAGTCCAAACGATGTTGAATAGACTCAATCATATCATCTACGATATGACTTCCCTCATCCAAAATGTTGGTCTTGATAGACCATTTTTCTTGGATTTCTCCTGCTGTTGTCAAGATTGCAAATTTGATAGAAGTTCCACCAAGGTCAATCCCAATAATCTTTTGACTCATCATATTCTCCTTTTTCATTGTTTAGTAATTGAAAATGCTTACAGTACTAGTATAACAAAATTCACTCATTTATGCAAAGGTTTGCATTAACTTTCTGGATTTTATTCTGGATTATGGTTTCCAGAGACCTGAAGCATCTACGTAGTAACGTCCGCCATCAACTCGCTCATTCTTAGCCATTTTACCATCCGATTTCAAATAGTAATTTCCTTGCCATGCATTGCGAGCATAAGAACCATCTGATTTCAAGTAATACCAGGCTTGGTAAGAAGAATCATAAACCCACTCACCTTGTGCCATTTTACCGTTTGATTTAAGGTAATAAGCTCCTTGCCATGCATTTTTTGCATAAGAACCATCTGATTTCAAATAATACCAAGCTTGATAGGAAGAATCATAAATCCATTCGCTCTGTGCCATTTGACCATCTGCTTTCAGATAGTAGCTTCCCTGCCATGCATTTTTCACTGGATTGCCATTTCCATCAAAGTAATACCAAGCACCATCCTGCTTAACCCAGCCACTTGTTGTTGCTGAACTTGTATTGTTTTGAGTCGCAGTTGATTGTTTTGCTTTAAAGGCACCCTTAGGGGCACTTTTCAATTCACAAGCCACACCATCATGATCACGGTCTAACTTGGCAGAATAACCAGGTTCTCCCTCATGAATATCTGAGTATCCATTCGCCCAAGCCTCTTTACAACTAGAAAAATGAATGTTTTCTTCTGCTAACACAGGTTGTGAAAACAAGGCTAAAACTGGCAAGGTTGCCAGACTCATTTTTAAAAATAGACGTTTGTTCATTTCTTTCTCCCATAATTATGATATCGATTTCACTATTATTTTATCAAACTTATTTCAGCAATTCAAGAGTCTTTGTAAGCCTATCCTTCGTTTGATTCCGAACCTCTTTCCAAGACTCTGCTGACTGCCCTAAGCCGTGTAAAAATACCAGTTTCATCTAGTTCTCCTAAATGCTTAACTCATACAAGCCTCTCACTGCATTACAGCCGTAAATAGCCTCAGCTCGGGCTAAGTCTTTTAAAGTCAAGACTTTCTCTTCTACCTGTCCTGTTTCCAGCAAATGCTGACGATAAATTCCTTGCAAGATTCCAAGTCGGATAGGCGATGTGTAGAGTTTCCCATCGATTTTCAGAACCAAATTTCCGATAGAGGTTTCAAGCAGTTCTCCTGACTTATTGTGGTAAATCTTCTCTTGTTCCCCTAGGTTCAAATGCGGTCTATAAGTCGTTTTAAAATAGGTAAAGGCTTGTTGCAAATTGGCTTCCTGAAAGCAGAGTTGGACATGGCAGAAGGTTGGACTGAGAGGTTCCAATACTTGACGATCGACTTCTATCTCTCCAGATTTGCTAAGGCTAATTCGCAAGCGGTAGTCTTGATTAGCATCACAAGTCTGACACTCTGCTTCAATCTTTTGCCTCAAAATTTCTGGGTCAAAAGGATAAGCAAAATATCGACTAGCTTTTCTCAGTCTTTCCAGATGTTGTTCTTCAAACAGCAGTTGTTTTTGGCTGATTTTTCCAGTTGAAATTAATTGGAAACGAGCTTGTTTACGATAAAGAACTGCCGACTTTTGATGAACCTCTCGATATTCAGATTCCCACGTGCTATCCCAAGTAATACCGCCACCTACTCCATAGATGGCTTTCCCTTGATGCAGTTGAATGGTCCGAATGGCAACATTGAAAATCCGTCGTCCATTTGGAAGTAAGAGACCAATCGTTCCGCAGTAAACTCCACGCGGTTGGGGCTCTAAGTTCTTGATGATTTCCATGGTCGCAATTTTCGGTGCACCCGTTATGGAACCACAAGGAAAGAGAGAGCGGAAGATTTCAACTAGGTCAACATCCGGTCGTAACTGACTCTTGATGGTCGAAGTCATCTGCCAAACAGTTGAATACTGTTCCACTTGGCACAGACACTCCACGTGCTCACTGCCCACTTCAGAAATACGGTTCATATCATTGCGCAAGAGGTCCACAATCATCATATTTTCAGAGCGATTTTTGGGATCCTGTTCCAACCAACTGGCCTGCTCCAAGTCTTCTTGGTCAGTCATACCACGCTGAGTCGTTCCCTTCATTGGTCGCGTTGTCAACTCGCGGTCATTTTGCTCAAAAAAGAGCTCTGGACTCATGGATATCACTGCCATCTCGTCATGTTCAACATAGGCATTGTAGCCCGCCTCCTGCTCTACTACCATACGATTGTAGATAGCAAAAGGATTGGCACTTAAATCTTGCTTGAGTTGGACGGTGTAGTTGACCTGATAGGTGTCCCCCTGTCGCAAATGATGGTGAATTTGGGCAATCGCCTTTTCATAGTCTGCTGCAGACGTTACTTCCTGCCAATTTGAGGACAAATCAACCTCATCATAAGTCAGAGGAATAGGGGATGTTTCTACCCTATCATGAACTGTAAAATATAGCAGGTACTCTCCCAGTAGGGGAGTCTTGTGAACTGCTAATTTTTCCTCAAAAGCAGGTGCAGCCTCGTAGCTAACATAGCCCACCACATAATAGCCTTGCTCTTGGTAGCTTTCCACTTGTGCCAGCAAATCTGCCACTTCTGCTACATTTCTCGTTTTCAACTCTTTAATAGGCTGGGTAAAGGTGTATCTCTCCCCCAAAGCCCTAAAATCAATCACTGTTTTTCTATGCATACCTTAAGTATAGCACAAAATAAGAAAACCCTCATCCGCAAAGCAGATGAGAGATTTCGATTATTTAAAGATTGAAGTTTTAAAGCTGTTTGTTTGTTGAAGAAGTTTCTTGAAGATTTTCTCTTTAAGTGATACAGTATTATCAAATTTAACTGATCCATTTTTAAGAGTTGCTTTATCTTTTTCAACAGCTGCAGCGAATGCTTGTTTTAAATCGTCGTAACTACTGTATGTAGTGCCGTCAATTGTAACTGGATTAAATCCTGCTTTAGCTTTATCAACAACTTCTTTGAAGTATGCCTTCTTCCAATCTTCTAGGTTGCTAAATTTACCATCAGAAGCTTTCTTAATGATGAAGTCATCTCCTAGAGTAGCATGACCTGCTTGTTTAGACTCATTTTTCAGCATGTTAGAAGCATAATTTAGGAAACCTTTTTCATATCCAAAGTAACCCCACATACGGAAGGTGTTATGTTTGAATGACATTGCTCCTGGAGCCCCTTCACTCGTGTTACCTCCGTAGATACCTGCAGTGATAGGCACAGTTACGTAAGCAGAACCGAATCCAGTTGGGTCATACTGACCATTACCAGGACCGTGTTTAGTCATGAAGTTTTTCTCTACTAAGTCGTTAACAGATGTTAAATTATATTCTTTTTCTTCTGCATTTAAATCTCTTACGTTATCGTATTGGTTCTTGGTATTAGCTCCACGAAGTTGCTTATCTACTTTCTTGAACCAAGCGTTATTTAGTTCTTTGCTGCCTTTATCAATTACAGCTTCTCCTTCAAGGTAATCAAGAAGCATAAGCGTATCATTGAAACCTTTCATGTAATGATCGATTTCTGCACGAGATGTCAAATCATTTGGATTAGTATTATACCATTGGTTTCCATCATTTTGACGTTCGTATGCCATGTTTAATCCTAGTGCTTTAAAGTCACCGTTTGGACTTGTTTCAGCAGGTGATTGTAACATACCTTGTGCGAATGCTTCTAAGTCAGTTCCTTCACGGTGTCTAGAACCACCTAAGTAAACCATACGGTCGTTTACGTGAGTCGTTTCGTGAGTAAATGCAGAAATACCGAAATCACTAATCATATTGGTAACCATGAAGAAGACTGAATCATCCTTATAAGGATTACCGTAGATACGAGCTACAGCTCCCATACGCCAGTCAGTAGCATGGTAACGACCTGTTGGTCCGTACAATTCACGAACTGGAGCGACATCTTTACCGCTATTAGTGTGACCGTATTTATCAGTGCCTTCTTTGTAGTTTTGGTTATCAAGTACTGGTGTTGGTACCATATTGTTGCTCTTCAATAGCTGGTTGCGAACTTTATCTAATGATAGACGAGACCAGAAATCTAGGTAATTTTGTTGAGCTTTAGCAACTTTATTGATTTCAGCTTTGAATGCTTCGCGTTCTTCCGCAGTATTCTTACCGTACTTCTCAAATGAACTGTATGCTAGTGTATTGTATGTTGAGATTAAAATCATATGAGCATCTTTTAAGTTCAGAAGTGGCAGAATCATCTTACCGTGCATATCGTTGTTTAATCCTTCGTATGCTCTGTGTTTCTTATCAGCAAACTCTGGAGTTGTTGTTTTTGGTTCAACGATATATACATTATCTTTAGTAGCTTTTATGAACCAATCGTTTAAGTCTGTATCACTTGTGAATAGACGCATATTATAGTCTAAGAAACTATTTAACTCGCCTATACCGATAACTCCACCGATCGTTTCGCGATAAGCTTCTAAAGTTCTATCACCTTTAATGTTACTTTCTTTAGAACCAACCTTAATCAAGAAGTCTAACACACTAACATTCTTACCGTAAAAGTCCGGTTTAAATAGCATTAACTCTTTAATATTAAAGTCATCGAATTTAACTCCGTAGTAACGGTTTAGGTAAGACAAACCAAGAAGAACTGCAGCCTTATTGTCATCAATTTTCTTAATCAAAGCACGTTTTGCAGCTTCATCAGTGTTAAGCTGGTGATCTTCATTTTCTACTAACTTCGTAACGAATTTAGTAAGATTATCTTTCACATACTTGAAGCTTTCTTCTAGGTACAAGTCCTTAATTGCATTGACTTTGTTACCACCAGTTCTACCCAAGTGTTGGTAAATCGGGTCAGATTGCAATTCAACAGGGCTTAATTTGCTTTCAATAGCACTGATTAAGTCAGCACGATCTTTAACAACCATGTTTGGTGTGTACACAACTTCACCAAGCTCAGCGACACTGTATTCTTTCACTTGTTTAACTTTAGATTCTTTCGGTGAAATTGTAAAGATGTCTTTTGTCTTATCTGCGTAGTGGACAAAAATATGGTCAGCATCTGTAAGGTCTGTGACAAAGGCATTGCCTTTCATCGCCGTAACAGACAAGACTTCTTTAGTCATTAATGGACTATTAGCTGCAAGCTTGTTCCCTTGGTTGACGATCCATTCTTTGTTATAGAATGGTTGAAGTTTTTCGATGTTACGGTAAGCAAGCTCACGAGATGCATCGTAGTCTTGAGTATCTTTGTAAGTGTCAGATTTTGGTTTAACATTATTTAATGTATCTGAAACAAGAGGCTTGATAACATAATCATTAGCTGTAATTCCCAATGTTGCAATTTTCTTATCTGCTTCTTCTTGAGAAACCTCTTTAATTCTATCAGAAGTAGAGAATCTAAATGAACGCTTACCTGTACTTACATCTTTCACGATAAAGTTACGTTCTAATGCATTGTTTGAGAAGTAACCATCATCTTCAGCAATATCTTTAGATCCATAGAACACTTCACCATTTTCAACTTTCATCATTGACACGGAGTCTGCAACTTTACCCCATGCCCAGTTTTTACTGATGAATCCGCCTGTTTCAACAGGATCTTTTACTTTAATAGTTCCTTTTGTAACAGCATTACGGACAGCCCCGTATTTACCGATTCCGTTAGGGTCACCACTATTGTCCGTTCTAGCAACAAGACCACCGATACGAGCTTTATTAGCTACCATATAAGCATCTACATAAGCTTTATCTATATTACCTTTCCAAAGTTCTCCGGCAATTCCACCGAAATCCCAACCTCTGTTACCAACACCAGTAAGATTACCGATGAATGCAACATTTGTTAATTGAGCTCCCGTATCTCCTTTATTAATAATACCAGCAATTCCATCTCTACCGAGGATACTACCAGTTACTTTAATGTTTTCAACCGTAGCATTTTTGACAGTTCTAGCAAGAGCAGAAATATTGTCAATCCAAGGCATATTAATATCAACATTAGCCAAGTTAACATCTTTAACTGAACCACCTTCAATACCACCAAATAGTTGACGAGACATATTATGGATTGAATAACGTTGCCCGTCAACACTTGATAACTTACCTTTAAATGTACCAGGAACATACTCTTTATTTGGAGTTGGTACATTGGCTGCATTTAGATCTGCACCAATTTTAAACTCACCGCTAGGGTTAGCTTTCATATCTTTTACAAGCTCATTGAAGTTATAGTAAACATTACCTTCTTTTGCTTTTTGTTTTTCAAAGTAATGAACATACTCTTCGCTAAGTGTGTTATCAGCATTACGTTGAACTAAGTCTGGTGCTTTGGCAGTAACTTTATATAAAGTTTTTCCGTCTTTTTCTACTTCTTCAATCTTGTCAACAGCAAGTCTTGTAACTTTGTTGTCGTGAGTTGTAACTCGTAGATAAAGCGGAGCAACATCAGCTGGTTTTTCTGTAAGCAAACTAGTATCTGTTTCATTACCGTCAGCGTCCACACTCATCAAGCTTGTTTCTTTGATGTTTTTGATTTCAACTTTTTTGAGGTCAATTCTTAGAGGTTCTTCATTCAGAACTACTTCCTCATCGCCTTCACCACGGTCATAAACCATCTTAGTTTCAATCTTATAATCTTTGTAGTATTGCAAATCTGTCAGGCTAGCTGTTAAGTTGTCAGGTGAAACATTCAATGTTTTCACAATCTCATCACCTTTTTTCAGAGTTAAGGTGATAGATTTAATGGCCGCCTTGCTTGGATTTTCTAGACTGTATTTAACATCTGAAGTCCGTTTCAAATCCTTAGGTTCAACTGCTGTGATGGTCAATACTGGTTTTTCAAAGCTCTTAGTACCACGTTTCAAAATTCGGTCTTGAGGGGCCTCAATAACTTCTTCTATTACTTTTGGTGCATCCTCAGTCTTAACTCCTTTGATAGTATTAAAGGTCTTAGTGATTTTTTTCTGACCTTCTTTCCCTTCTTGAGCTACGACTTCTAAACCTTTTTTCAGTTGATTATCTTCTTCAATCTTTTCTTTGAATGGAATCTTTTCAAAGCTTTCCTCTACAAGAGTTCCTTCAATTGGTTTTGTACCACGGATTACCTGTTGATTTACAGGCTCCTTAGTCACTTCCGTACTGGTTGAAAGAACTTGGTCAGTTTTGACACCTTCTACCGTTTTATAGGTTGTTTTTGTAACTTGACTTCCTTTTTCACCATTTCGTAGGACAGTTTCTTCGTCTGTATACTTAGTTGGATCCTCAGTCGTTTCAGTTTTGTAGTCAATTTCTGTAGTTGATTCTTCAACAAGGGTTCCCTCAGTCACCTTATACTCAGGTAACTGATCTTGAACAAGTGCTTGACCTTCCTTGCCTTCCTCTTGAGTTCCTTTTACTTCTACTTGAGCTTCTGGTAGTTCAGGTTGCGTTAAAGATTGGCCTTCCTTACCTGCCTCTTGAGTTCCTTTAG
>NZ_VMMH01000036.1:0-6357 GCF_013277115.1 Streptococcus sp. 714 | reverse complement strand
TTCACGAAGTTCCAGAGTTGAAATTCAGTATAAATGACATTATCAGAATGGAAAAGATAGATTTTTCTATCGTCGAGCTGTATACAGATGAGATTACAGAAGGCAGTCGTAACATCGTAACACCGGGAGTTCCAGGTGAGCGTACGATTAAGACCCGTATCTACAGCTCTAATGGTCAGGAAATTGACCGTCAGGAGTTGTCAAATGAGGAGACCTTATCCCCAGTTACCCAGGTTGTTAAAGTTGGAACAGCTAAGCCGGCTATGGTTCCGAATGATGCACCGAAAGTAGGATCTCTTCCAGAGTACCCGTTAACCTTCACCGACGAAGTTCGGGTAGAGAAAATCAACTTCACAGTTCGTGAAGAAGAAACGGACGAACTTGTTCAAGGCAGTCGTAATATTGTAACCCCGGGAGTTCAAGGCGAGCGTACGATTAAGACCCGTATCTACAGCTCTAATGGTCAGGAAATTGACCGTCAAGAGTTGTCAAATGAGGAGACCTTATCCCCAGTTACCCAGGTTGTTAAAGTTGGTATAGCTAAGCCGACTATGGCTCCAAATGATGCACCGAAAGCAGAATCTCTTCCAGAGTACCCGTTAACCTTCACCGACGAAGTTCAGGTAGAGAAAATCAACTTCACAGTTCGTGAAGAAGAAACGGACGAACTTGTTCAAGGCAGTCGTAATATTGTAACCCCGGGAGTTCAAGGTGAGCGTAGGATTAAGACCCGTATCTACAGCTCTAATGGCCAGGAAATTGACCGTCAAGAGTTGTCAAATGAGGAGACCTTATCCCCAGTTACCCAGGTTGTTAAAGTTGGAACAGCTAAGCCGACCATGGTTCCGAATGATGCACCGAAAGTAGGATCTCTTCCAGAGTACCCGTTAACCTTCACCGACGAAGTTCGGGTAGAGAAAATCAACTTTGCAGTTAGTGAAGAAGAAACGGATGAACTTGTTCAAGGCAGTCGTAACATCGTAACCCCGGGAGTTCAAGGTGAGCGTAGGATTAAGACCCGTATCTACAGCTCTAATGGTCAGGAAATTGACCGACAAGAGTTGTCAAATGAGGAGACCTTATCCCCAGTTACCCAGGTTGTTAAAGTTGGAACAGCTAATCCGACTATGGTTCCGAAAGAAGCACCGACATCGGACACTCTTCCAGAGTACCCGTTAACCTTCACCGACGAAGTTCGGGTAGAGAAAATCAACTTCACAGTTCGTGAAGAAGAAACGGACGAACTTGTTCAAGGCAGTCGTAATATTGTAACACCAGGAGTTCAAGGTGAACGTAGGATTAAGACCCGTATCTACAGCTCTAATGGCCAGGAAATTGACCGTCAAGAGTTGTCAAATGAGGAGACCTTATCCCCAGTTACTCAGGTTGTTAAAGTTGGAACAGCTAAGCCGGCTATGGTTCCGAATGATGCACCGCAAGCAGCTTCTTTAGAAGAGTTCGACTTAATTACACTGCATAATTTATTGACAGAAGCAACTCAAATTAAAGCAGAGGCACGTTATTTCAATGATGATCAAAGTCATCAATCTAACTATGATTCTGCATTGATGGCAGCTCAGGCGATTCTTACTCAATCCCAAGCCAGTCAAGCAGAAATCAATCAACTGGTGGAACAAATCAAACAAGCTAAGGCGCAATTAAGCGGTCTTGAGGTTGTCAAAACGGCTCTTCAGACTGAGTACGATTTAAATGTCACTGTTAAAACTTCTGCTAAATATAAGAATGCTGATTCAGATAAGAAGACAGTTTATATAGAGCAATTGGCTAAGTCAGAAATAGTTCTAAATAGTCAAACGGCTACACAAGTACAAGTCAACCAAGTTCTTGCTAGTCTGCAAGCCGCTAAAGAAGCACTCAATGGAGTGCAGAAAGTCAAGCCAACAGTTTCTATTCTAAGTCTGACTGAAAATGCAGATGATAAGTCGGTTACGGTCCAATATAGATTGGAAGACCAAACAAAGTCCTTACGTTCAGCCACTGCAGAATTATATCAGGGGGATAAGCTTGTTCGTACTCTTTCAATCACTAATTTCGATGATAGTCTAAAAATTGGAGAGTTGGATTACTACACAGCTTATACATTGAAAACCAAGCTGACATATGAACTGGACAATGGTAGTGTCACTGAATTTGAAACAGACAGTCGTGAATTTGAACTCGAATATAAGAAGATCTCCTTCCGAGATGTTGATTCAGTTGAGTTTTACAGTAAAGATAATGACCAATACAAGCGACTGGTATCAATGAGTTCCATGCCTAAAGATCTGTCAAACTACTTTGTCAAAGTCAAATCAAGTGAAGCTAAGGAAATGCTTCTCCCAGTTCACAGTATTTCTGAAATCCAAAAAGACGGAAAAGATGTATACAGGGTAACAGTCTCGTTGCCTGAGTTGGTTCAAGAAGGTGAGACAGGCTATAAGTCTGGCTACGACTTCTATATCAGTAAGGCAGTTCCTAGTCAGCAAAATGTCTACACTAGCTTTGCTGGATTGATAGATGCTATGAAGAAAAATATGGCTAGTAATTATGTTTTGGGAGCTGATTTGGATGCTAGTGAGGTTAGTCTGGCACCTGCGGATTATGTCTATCTCAGAGGGAACTTCACAGGTAGTCTGACTGGCAATCATAATGGTAAGCAGTATGCTATCTATAATCTAGCTAAGCCTTTGTTCGAAAACCTCAAGAGTGGTTCTTCTGTTTCTGGTATGGATTTGAAGGATGTCAATATTGTGGGTAGCTATGACTCTGCTGCCTTAGCTCGGAGTGCAGAAAATGCTCGAATTACAGACGTTTCTGTCCAAGGTAAAGTATCGGTGATAGGCAATGCTTCTAATGTGGCGGGGCTAGTTGTTAGTGCAACAAACACACAAATTTCCAACAGTTCCTTCACTGGTGTCATCCAGGCAAACGAGAAACAGGGCAAAGAATATAATGTTGGTGGTTTGGTTGCTAACCTTAAGGGAGGAGATTCCTTGCTCAGTCAAAGCAGAGCAGATGTGACCATCTTAGCAGGCGCTAGAGCCAACAACCAACGATTCGGCGGTTTGGTTGGTCGTTTGGAGAACAATGCCCGTATTAGCCGTTCTTATGCAACTGGAAAGATTCAAAATACTACTAAGAATGGTCAGATTGGCGGTATCGTAGGATCCAATTACTTCAATGGCTTGGTTGACAATGTTATCAGTAATATTAGTGGTACGAATGTTTATAGTATTTCTGGAGATCAAGCCTACAATAATGATCGTATTACAGAAGCTTATGCTGTTGAAGGAAATCAAACACTGGAAAATGACAAGTTTGTCACTTCAACACTGACTCTGAACGAGGCAGAAGAGAGGCTAGCTAGTTTAGATATTACGACAAATCTAGAGGACACGAATCTTAACCTTTATTCTGTTAACTATGCTCAAGAGAAGAATGCTCGAGAAAATCGTTTGATAGCTTATTCCAATATGGAAAAACTCCTTCCGTTCTATAACAAGGAGACAATCATTAGCTATGGAAATAAACTCCCAGATCATCATAAGCTCAATACAGAATATTTGTTGGATGTTGTTCCAATGAAAGGTGACCAGATTATCACTGATATTAATAGTAATAAGGCATCTATTGACCGTTTGATGTTACACTTCGAGGATAATACGGTTGATTACCTGAATTTGACTTATAAAGGAGAGTTTAAGAATCAAGCAATTGCAGAATACAGTGTAAACGGCTTAGATCTCCTTTATACACCTGAAGCTTTCTTATCAGACTATAGCAGAGTTCTGAATCAAGTACTGCCAGAGTTGAATAAGGTAGTTCTTGACTCACCAGCCATGCGAACTGTTTTAGGTGTAAATGCTGACACTTCCTTGGATGATCTTTATCTTGATGGGGCTTTTGAACAAGTCAAGACCAAGCTCTCAGAAGAGTTACGCAAAGTTCTGGCTATGGATAAGTCAATCAATACTGAAGGCAATGTTGTGGCCGACTATGTAGCTCACAAGATTACAGCCAATAAGGAAGCCTTCTTGCTTGGGCTTACCTATCTTAACCGTTGGTATAATATTAATTATGATAATATTAATGTCAAAGATTTATCTGCTTATAAGTTTGATTTCTTTGGCAACCATAGTGCTTCAACGATAGACACCATTATTTCATTAGGCCAGTCAGGAATGAATAATCTTAAAGCAAAGAACAATCATTTAGCTTATGATGCTTCGCTCTCTGAAGCGACTGGTAAGCATGGACTTTTCAATTATTTGGAAAATTACCGTCAGCTCTTCTTACCATACAAGACTAATAATGAATGGCTCAAGACCAATACAAAAGCTTATATCGTAGAGTCTAAGTCAGATATAGCAGAGGCTAGAAAGATTCAGGATACAGCTGAGGGCAAGAGCAAGTATTCTGTCGGCGTTTATGATAAGATTACTGCTGATAATTGGGAATATAAGGGCATGCTTCTACCGCTCTTGACTATGAGTGAGAAAGGTGTCTATGTCATCTCCAATATGTCCACTATCTCCATGGGTGCTTATGATCGTTACCGAGATGTTGTCGATGGTAAGGTAAGGACAGATGCAGAGTTGGTAGAATATGTCGAAGATAGAGTTAGAAAATCAGCTGAATATCAGCGCGATCATTATGATTTCTGGTACAAGATTCTAAGTCCAGAAAGCAGGGACAAGCTTTTCCGTTCCGTACTAGTTTACGATGGATTCCTAATGAAAGATAGTACTGGTCAAAGATATTGGGCTCCAGCTAATGATAAGAAATCGTTAGCTATGCAGGAGTTCTTTGGACCAGCAGGCAAGTGGTATCCAAGTAAGGGCTACAATGCCTATGCTACAGGAAGTGTAACCCACTTTGACGCTGCTCGTTTATTGGAAGACTATGGTAACTCTGTTTATACGCATGAAATGACTCATAACTCTGACGGCGGCATCTACTTTGAGGGCAATGGTCGTCGTGAAGGTCTGGGAGCTGAACTCTATGCTCGAGGGCTCTTGCAATCTACTCCAACCCCTGACGAACCAACTATTACTCTTAATACCCTCTTCAAGGTGGATAAAGATTCTAAGACACGTATGCATACCTATAATTTCAAAGAGCGTGTTCAAAATGCAGCAGACTTGCAACACTATGTTCATGGTATGTTTGATATGATCTATACACTCGATTACTTAGAAGGTACTTCTATGCTTAAGCAGAGTGATGATGCTAAGCTTCAGTGGTTCAGAAAGATGGAAAATTACTACATTACAGATAAGTATGGTAAGGAAACCCATGCTGGTAACCAGACACGAACCTTCACTGCAGAGGAAATTAAGCAGCTAACTAGTTTCTACTCTTTGATTGAGAATGATGTGATTACGCGTCGAGAGAACAGGGATAGTGGTAAATATAGACGGAATGGCTACCTCAGTCTTAGTCTCTTCTCACCAATCTACTCAGCATTGAGCAATCCTAAAGGAGCTCCAGGGGATGTTATGTTCCGACGTACGGCTTATGAGTTACTGGCAGCCAAGGGATATCATGAAGGATTTGTTCCTTATGTTTCTGGTAAGTACTCTAAGGAAGCCTTTGATGAAGGTAAGAAAACGTGGGACGGATGGTCTGGAAGGGATGTAGGTCTAGTGACAGACCAAAAAGTTTTGGAAAATGTATTTAAGGGCGAATATGACTCTTGGGTAGCTTTCAAGAAGGCCATGTATAAGGAACGAATTGATCAGCTGACAAAGCTTAAGCCGATCACTATTGAGTACGAACTTAGAAATCCAAATAGTACTAAGAAAGTAACTATTCGTTCTTACGCACAGATGCAGAAACTGATGGATGAAGCAGTAGCAGAGGATGTAGGTAACATTACCAATGCTACCAGCCGCGTTGATTCTAGCTGGGTCAACCTGCTCAAGAAGAAGATATATAATGCTTATCTTCGTGAGACAGATGATTTCAGACAGTCTATATTTAAGAAATAAGGAATCTTATGTTTCTTCAATTAAATTTTATGGTAGTTTTCTCAGTTTTTAAGTGATGAGTATCTGAGATCTATCGAGACTGTGATGGATAGGAGCACCATGGAATGACTGATGAGAAAAAGCATTAGCTAAAAAGTTTCCTAAAAATGAAATCTCTAGAAGAAAACAGTTTTCTATAAAGCGAATGATGAAATAATAAAAAATTAAGCAACGGCCTTGTTCCTCATTTTAAGAGGGGTAAGGTCGTTCTTGTGCTGTTTAACACTTTGTTAGTATTCGTTTCCTGAGCCAATACTCTCCAAAAATCTCTTCCAACCACGTCAACGTTGCTTTGCCGTGCGTATGGTTACTGACTTCGTCAGTTCTA
>NZ_VMMH01000035.1:0-3849 GCF_013277115.1 Streptococcus sp. 714 | reverse complement strand
GCACTTGTCGACGCTGACTTAGATGCACTTGTTGAGGCACTTTGGCTGGCACTTGTCGATGCGCTCGTTGAGGCGGACAGCGATTTATACTCTGAATCATCTACCGTAATGGTAACTGGAACTTCATCTGTCGAACCATCTGGATAAGTTACTATAACTGTGCGTGTTAATTTACCATTTTTAACAGTTGAGTTCTCGCCACTCTTCCATTTATAAGTCGTTCTTGTATTAGGCGTTGTTCCTGTAGTTGGCAAGTCAGACTTGTTGGCAATATAAGTCTCTGGTAATCCCAAATTTGGAACAGTTCCATTTGAAGTCACCTTGACTGTAGGATTTGTTGCTCTAGGAGTATACTTATCAGACTGCTTACGGAACTCAATAATGATGTTAGCATTATTGGCACTACCATTTTGTCCGCTATTATTCGTTAGGGTAGATTGATCATATCCAGAGATATAACGATTCCAAACGTTAAGACTAGCATTATCATTGACGGGCTGACCCTTACCTACATGACCTGAGATAGTCACTTTATACGGATTAGCATCTGTCGCATTGCCATCTTTTCCTAAATTACTTGTCTTATCTGTAAAGGTAATATTTGTTCCACTCGCAGAACTCTCTAGACGACCACCATTCGTAACTTCAAAATTACCTGATGGAGCATCATTATAGGCATTATCATGAACCTTAATCTTGTCCAAGCGACCATGGTCATCAGTCAAGTTCACATCTACACTGAATTCTTCTTCACGATAAACGATTATCTTACGCGGATTCGCAGGATCAATTTCTGCTTTACTTGCAGAAGTCAAGTTTTTAATTGTTGGTCGCTCATTGACTGTAGCTGACTGCGGAATTGGAGTGCTACGTGTTTTATCATTGTAGATAATCGTTGCTGTACCATCTGCCTGAACTTCAATATCCAAGATACGGTGATCTGCTTTAGCATTTTTAGCATAGATGGCATTCTTGACAGCAGTCTTTTCCTCTTCTGTCAAGCTGTTTTTATTTACAACAGTTGTCAATTCAGGATTTGTCACTGGAAGACGATCCTTGAGCTGACCTTGAGTAACACGAACATTACCAGAAAGACCTGTCTGATGTCTATTACCTACTTGGTCAGTTGCAACCGCATTTCGTTGCCAAGTATTTCCAGACTTCCACTCCAAATCGTCCTTCACATGAGCCTTGACTGTGATCGTAGCAGGACTTTCTGGCGTAGCTGTGATATTTCCTGTCAAGTGCCCTACAGTTCCTGTTCCATATTGAGGATCTTCAAAGTAGTTATCACTTAATCCTGGGTGACCTCCGTCTGCTTTTGGAACAATCTTAAATTCACTTAACTTACCACTGTTATCTGTCGCAGTAAATTTAATTGTAAAATCATCACCAGCATAGACGATGTGTTCATCTCCACGACCAGAAACTGGACTTGGAGTCGCTGGGATAGCCTTGCCATCACGCGTCACGGTTACAGCAGGTACAGGCACCTCAGTTTCTGCTCTTACACTTGCTTGGACTGTATCAACAGTATTATCACGGTAAGTAAGGGTGATAAGCCCTGTATCAGATACCGTAATTTCTTTACGACCTTCAGAGCCCTTCACATAGTCAGTACCTGAGAGGATAGTTGCATTTTTGCTCTTGAAGTTAGCAAGGATTTGAGCTTTCTCAGTTGGACTCAAAGATGCAGGGTTGTTGACTGTAACAGTATCGCCACTTACAGGTTCATTACGCTCGTTAAAACCTTTAATAGTAAAATTGGTAGTGGCTGTATCAGTCTGACCATCAATATCTGTAACTGTATATGTAAGAGGATAGGTTCCTGGTTTTTTCGGCTCCCAAGCAGTACCCTTACGTCCAACTGTTCCTTCTATATCAATATCGAGGGAGGTTTGATATCCTGTTCGATTTCCTCTACGGTCATAAGTCCACAAATCCCCTGGTCCTCTTGTTCTAGTAGCGGGATAATTCGGCGCACTTAAACCTGTAATCTCCTCATTAGAGCTAGAAGCCGCGATTCTGTCCATCCCTCTATCATCACGTAATTGTATCTTAAAACCAGTAACTGCATCATCATTATAAAAGGTAAGATTCTCTGGCATCGTAATTGTAGGCTTATTAGATGCCGCACGGCTCTGACCTCCCGCACTTCTAGACTGACCTGTTCCACTAGTTGGAACAGTTGAATTGATTGAACCGCTATAATTTCCAGAAGTATCCGCACTTGTAAACGGTTGACTGCTTGTAGCAACTTTTGCGTTCAAGCTTGCAGCTTTCGACTGCTTATTTACAGTAGCATGAACTTCAAGCGTTGCTTCTAGGTTTCTTTGTTTATCATGGCGGATATCATAAACATACTCATTTCTTGAACCACCACGTTTCTCCATCTCTTGTCCATTGAAGGTCACACGATTAATCGTCGTATTGGAATCTACATCCGCAATCAGCCCTACATGATGCAAGGCATTGTTAGCGTGCATATTGATACGCCAAACAACTTCGTTAGTATTTGGATTATAATTAGTAGACGCAATTGAAGCTTTTGTTCCATGACTAGAGAATGATGCTCTAGGAGAAGATCCTCTCTCTATCGCTTGTCCATTACGGCCATCACGTTGACCAGAGGTTGCACGTGAAACCGCATTAGCGATAGAGTTGCGAGCTGAAGTAGCTGTCTTGACAACTGTTCCTAGGTCAGCATTTGGATCCTTGAGAGCAGACTCAATCTCAGTTATAGCAGATTCTACCTTAAGGATGGCTGCACTTGTATCTGGAAGATCTGCCGCCTTAGCTAAATATTCACCCATTTCAGCTGAAATTTTAGCTAGTTTTTTACGATCTTCTTCATTTTTCTTTGTAGATACTTCTACCGATGACAATGCACCAGCAGTCAATCCTGCCAAACTTGTTAATTCGGAAGTTTTCTCTATCAAACCTGTTGCTGACTTAGCAGAGTCCAAGACAGGTGCAGACAAATTAGAGTTTGGCAAACCTTGACTAACTACTTGATTTTCAGCTGAAGCAGATTCGGATTTTCCAGCAGTTTCAACACTAGCAGTGCTAGTCGCAACCGAACTACCCCCAGAATTGACCACCAACTGACTAGAACTTACAGAAGTACTTGCTGACACACTTGCTGAAACTGAAGCACTTGTCGACGCACTAACAGAAGCCGAAGTACTTTCTGACACACTTGCAGAAGTGCTAGCGCTCACTGATTGGCTAGCAGAAGTCGATTCTGAACTAGACACACTCTCGCTTTCTGAGTGTGACAAACTTGCCGATTCTTCTGGATTTGCTTTCGAAACAGATCCAAGAACGACTGAATCATTTGTAGCTAAAACATCCGATGACTCTAATGTCTTTTCAAGAGCAACCGCATCATTAGCATGAACAGTAGTTTGTGTTGCCACTGCTCCGCCTAGTACAGCTCCTGTAGCTGCGAGCCCCCTTATAATATCAAGGCCTGTAATTGTATTGTTTGTTTGGTTCTCAACCACTTCGGTCATAACTTGGGTAGTATCGACACTACCACGGAAAACCTTAAACAAACCAAATAAAGAAGTGGAAGCCCGTAGCCAATGCTTACCGGATTTCACCAACTTATAGCGGGTCACACGATCAGTTTCACGATATTGACCCTCTTGACGTCTGAAAAACATGCTATCTCCTTATCTAAACTTAGGTTAAGGGTATAATTCACCCTATTTTAAGTTATTCTTTGATATTATAAAAAAAATTGATTTAAAAATCAATAGAATTCAAAAAAAATAACACTATATAATAACGTTTTATGTTTAAAACAAATCTTTTTATAGACAGAGCAAACGCATATTTAATATA
>NZ_VMMH01000034.1:0-13714 GCF_013277115.1 Streptococcus sp. 714 | reverse complement strand
CTACAAATATTATAGAGCCTAAAATAATACAGGAAAAATCAAGGTTCGAATCACCAGTAAAACAGTGGTTTGAACTTTGATTTTTCTTAGTGTCTGATGGATTTTTAAGGGTTTTTATGATATAATAAAACGATATAACTCGTTATTGAACAGAAGAGGAGAGATATGACTGATTTGAAAGCAATTCAGGCTCGAAGTCTGGAAATGGCTGAATATTTTGTGGCCTTTTGTAAAGAACATGATTTGCTTTGTTACCTCTGTGGGGGAGGTGCTATTGGTGCCCTTCGAAACAAGGGGTTTATTCCTTGGGATGACGACCTAGACTTTTTTATGCCTCGTAAGGATTATGAAAAACTAGCAGAATTATGGCCTCGCTATGCAGATGAGCGTTATTTCTTGTCAAAGAGTCACAAGGATTTTGTCGACCGCAATCTTTTTATTACCATTCGTGACAAGGAAACCACCTGTATCAAACCTTATCAGCAGGATTATAAATCACACCTGTTACTTTGTCCATGAAAGCAATACCCTGTAAATAATATCACAACTATCAACAGTTTATTAAATGAAAAAAGCAAACAAGGTGGAAAGTTTGATCAAACTTCACAAAGATTCTAAGGAGGTATACAGATGAATAGAAATTTTATAGAAAAACTAAGATTAATTTCTATAAGAGATATTATTTCGCTTATATTTATTTTTCCTATAGCCTATGTTATTTCTCTATTCTTCAGACGCAAGAATAAGAATCTAATACTAATATGCGAAAGTGAAAAAGAAGCTAGAGATAATGGATATTGGTTGTTTAAATATATTAGAAAAAATTACCCAGAGGAAAATGTAATATATGTTATTGATTTTAAATCTCCTGATGCTCATAAAGTAAAAGAGTTAGGAGAATGTATTCAGTATTGGTCTTTTAAACACTGGGTTTATTATCTTAGTGCGGGAGTAAATGTAAGTACACAGAAAGCAGGAAATCCTAATGCAGCTGTTTTTAATCTTATGGAGGTATATTTAGGTTTAAAAACAAATAAGATATTTTTGCAACATGGAATAACCAAAGATGATGCTAAATGGCTGTATTATAAAAATACAAAGATGCGTGGTTTTATATGTGGAGCTGAACAAGAATACATTGAAGTAAAGGAAAAATTTGGCTATCCTAGTGGGTATGTACAGTATTTGGGATTTCCAAGATTTGACAATCTTCATCGTAATATTGTAAATAATAATCAAATTCTTGTTATGCCTACTTGGAGAGAATGGTTAAATTTAAATACTAAAGCTAGAAATAATTTTAATGAAGGAAGTATTTTTACTGAAAGTGAATACTTTAAAAAATGGAATGAGTTTTTAGTAAATGATGACTTAAAAAACTTTTTAGAAAAAAATAACCTAACTTTAATTTTTTATCCACATAGAAACATGCAAAAAAAATTACAAGATTTTCAAACTTCTTCAAATAATATTAAATTGGCTGATTGGAAAAAATATGATATACAAGAACTATTAAAAAAGTCCGCTTTTTTAATTACAGATTATTCAAGTGTATTTATGGATTTTTGTTATATGAGAAAACCAGTATTATTTTATCAATTTGATTATAAAAAATTTAGAGAAGGTCAGTACGAAGAAGGATATTATGACTATAAAGATGGATTTGGAAAATCTATAGACACCCTAGATGAATTGATAACAGAGATAAAAAATCAATTTAAAAATAATTGGATTTTGGAAGATAAATATAAAGGAAAAATTGATAAGTTTTTTAGAATACACGATGATCAGAATTCTAAGAGAGTATATACATTTATTAAAGAAGTATTAGGGGAAAATGAATGAAATTAACTATAGGTGTAGCAGTATATAACGGAGAAAAATATATATCACGTTGTATAGATTCTATAATCAAGGAATATGATAGCTTAAAAGAAAAAATAGAATTTGAATTGTTGATAGTTAACGATGGCTCAAAAGACAATAGTGAGTCAATATTAAAGGGATATAGCGATAAATTTGCATTTATAAAAGTTATAACTCAAGAAAATGCAGGACTTGCTCATGTAAGAAGAGTAATTTTAGACAAAGCTAGTGGAGATTATCTATGGTTTGTTGATGTAGATGATGAAATAGAAGAAGGCTCAATAGAATTTATAGCAAATCAAGATTTAGAAGAAGTAAATATATTTAATTATAGAGTAGGATATGAGAGTAGGAAATTAGACAATGTATGCATGGGAATAAAAGAAAACATTATACTTATTCCAAAAAAAGAAAAGAAACTATTTACTCTCCAGAATGCTGTTTGGCACTTTGTATATGATTTAGAGTTTTTAAGAAGAACTAAACTAACCTTTAAAAGTGGCTATTTATATGAAGATTTTGAATTTATGGCCAGACTCTGGCCTAATGTAAGTAAGGCAAAATATTTTAATTTTAGTATATACAAATACTATTTAACGGAAGGCTCTATTATGCGTGGAGGAAGTGAAATTAATAAAATTAGAGATATAGAAGTTATGTTAGACAGTGTTGAAGAATACTATTCCGAAAAATATCCAGGAGAATATAAAGAAGAGTTAGAATATTTTAATTGGTATCATATTTTGTATGGAGGATATTGTAATATTTTAAGAATTGATGAAAAATCTCCCCTATTAAAAGAGTACCTAGAAAAAGTAAAGAAGAAGTATCCTAATTGGATAAACAATAAGTATTTAAAGAGTCAACCTTTAAAGAGAAAATTACTTATGTATTTAATAAAGTATAATCAAAAAAGTATAGTGAAAAAACTATTGAAATAGGTAAGATATGGATAAAAAGAAAATTCTATTTATAACATGGTCTTTTAGTATGGGTGGCGGAGCTGAAAAGATTTTGGCAAATATTACTAAAGGTCTAAGTGATGAATATGTTATTGATGTTTTAGAGATAAATAATCATGGCACGGGGGAAAACCATGATGATAACATTAATATGTTGAAACCGCTTTTTAAAAATTTAGAAAATACTACTTTTTTGAAAAAAATTAAGTGGAAACTATTTTTGCTATTTCCTAAACTATTTAGATATCTAGTAACAAGTAAAAAATATGATTATGAAATAGCTTTTAATTATTTATATCCAGTTTACTTACTTAGTAATAATGCGAAAACAGTATCTTGGAATCATGGAACAATCTATAATCTAAAAAAGCATAAATTTTCTAGAATTAGACAAGGAAAAAAATTAAAACATGTTAACAAAATAATAAGTATATCAGAAAAAACATCAGAGTCTATCAAAGAAATTTATCCTGAATATGCTAAAAACATAGAGCTAGTATATAATGGATACGATTTTCAAAAAATTCACACTAACTCTCTTGAAGATGTAAATATTAAATTTGAAGAGGACAGTCTGATCTATTTAGGACGTATAGAGGAAGCCAAAGGGATTAAGAGATTGTTAGAAGTTTTTAAGAATGTGGTTGAGAAAATACCTGATAAAAAATTATATTTATTAGGGAAAGGTGATTTAGAGGAATACGTTAGTAAATTTATAGTTGACAATCATTTAGAAAAAAATGTATTTATGTATGGATATGTTGACAATCCATATCCATACATAAAAAAAGCATCTTATGTTGTTTTATTATCAGAAGCAGAAGGATTTCCTACAGTTTTGGTGGAAGCGTTAGCGTTAGGAAAGGGATTTATTAGTACTCCTGTAGGAGGAACGAAAGAATTATATAATAATCAAAAATGTGGATTTGTTTCTGATGATAATGAAGAAATTTGTAACTATCTTATAGAAGAGCTTAGTAAAAAGAAGGAAGATAGATTCATTAATTCGGAAGTATGTAAGAAGTATGTTGATAAATATTCCTTAGATAAACAGATTGTCAGTATCAAAAAAATCATTAAAGAATTATAGGTGAACAAATTATGGATAAAATAATAATTCCTATGAGTTATATGGGAAGTGGTTCCTCAGCTGTGACAGATTTATTAAGAGAATATGATGGAATTAACACTAAAAACTCGGACTTTGAGTATGTTTTTTTACATGCTCCCGATGGATTGTTTGATTTAGAATACAAATTGCTATATAATAACAATTCTATAAGAAGTGATGAAGCCGTAAAGAGTTTCAGAAAACTTATGAAAAAATTATATATTTATGGTGGTTGGGGTATTGCTAATTATAAACATAAAATATCTAAAAATTTCCTTAATATAGTAGATAGTTACTTAGATTCGATAATAACTAGTAAATATCGTGGGATATGGTACTATTATCAAAAACCATCAAAAATAGCTTGGTTTATAAGAGTTATGCGGAGAGTAATATTTAAAAAATCAACAAAACTAAAACAAGTACAATTGGAAATGAGTTTGGTATCGCCAGATGATTTTTATGAAAAAAGCAAAAAATTTATTCTAGCTGTGATAAACGAATTATCTGATAAAGAAAAGTATGTAGTTCTTGATCAACTTTTATTACCTCATAATCTTAATATTATTGATAATTATAAATTTGAAGAGTTGTTTCCAGTAGTAATTTCAAGAGATCCAAGAGATGTATTTATCATGAATAAATATTTTTGGAAGCCTAGAAATCAAGAGATACCTTACCCAACAGATGTTAAGGAATTTTGTCAATATTATAAAATGATGAGAAGAAATGAGAAAAAAACAAATACTTTAACACTAAGATTAAATTTTGAAGATTTAGTTTTAAATTACGAGGAAACAAAACAAGATATAGAAAATTTCATTGGAATAGATTCTACCCATCATAAAACAAAGTTTAAGTATTTCAATCCAGCCATTTCTGTGAA
Organism: Streptococcus sp. 714; assembly: GCF_013277115.1. Classification (GTDB taxonomy): domain Bacteria; phylum Bacillota; class Bacilli; order Lactobacillales; family Streptococcaceae; genus Streptococcus. The sequence continues at coordinate 8,889 of NZ_VMMH01000034.1, read as the reverse complement.
TAATTTGCAAGTTTACAATAGGGATGTTAAATACAAAGCTGAAGTAGAAATCATAGAGTTAGAATTATCAGAGTATTTATATAATTTTAAGAATGATATTGTTTCTAATGGAGATGTCTTTTAAATTAGTATACAAAGGAATGAGGTAAGTATTTGATAATAGAATGGAAAAAATTGTATTATTTAATTACGCTATTTAGCTATACTGTAACTATTTTTTTAGGAATTTCATATATATATAATGATTCAATTGTAACCTTATTGTTAACTTTAGTTATGCTTATTGTTAGTAGTATTTTATATTGTTTTAACAATATAAAGTATTATATAATTCATCTTATTTTTTACATTACAATATTTCTTTTTTTGGTTTCTAGACCAACGATTGATTATTTTAAATATGGACTAATAGATACTTATCAAGAAGATGTTTATAGATTTTCGTTTTTAGCTGTTATAATTTCTATTATTGGTTTAACTATAGGAGGTTTTTTAGTTTCTAAAAGAGAAAGCAAATTAAAAGAAGAGATTAAAACCCTTAAAAATAAGCGATTTATAGATAGTGTAAGGAAAGTATCGCTGTTAGTATTTTTGGTTTCGTATCCATTTTACCTAGTAAGAATAATTGAAAGATTAGTGTACAGATTAAATGTTTCATATTATGAATATTATGCTGATTTCAAAAGTGAGCTACCTTATTTTACCTATACATTATCAACGTTTGTAGTTTATGCCATGTGTATCTATTTAGCTACTAAGCCCAACAAACGTCATTCAACTATAGTGTTAGGTATGTTTGTAACAGGTAATGTGATAAATCTTTTAATAGGAACAAGAAATCCATTTGTATTAAGTTTGATATTTTCATTTATCTATTATTTTATGAGAAACCAGACAGAAAAAGGAGTATGGATAGGTGTAAAAGAAAAAGCTATGCTATATTTAGGTACACCGATCATGATGCTTATAATGGGATTTTTGAATTATGCCCGTGATGGAGAAGGCATTGGTAACATGAGTCTTTCTGAACTTTTGATAGATTTTGTCTATAAACAAGGGACCAGTTTTGGTGTTTTGGCGAGAGGATATCTATACGGAAGTAATTTACCGGTACGAGAATTTAGAAATTACACCTTTAGTCCGATAATTGAGTATATAACTAGAGGAAATTTGGGAATTTTATTTGGAGGGACTCCATTTGTTAGTGCTAATAATAGTTTGGAGTTAGCTCTTACAAGTGATAGATATGCTCATAATATTTCCTATATTGTTTTGAGGCAGGATTATTTAGCTGGTCATGGTATTGGTGGAAGTTATGTAATGGAAATGTATACTGATTATGGCATGATTGGATTATTTTTGTTAAGTATCATAATGGGAATTAGTTTTATATTTATGATGAAATCATCGTATCAATCAGGGATACTATTTTTTAGTATTACATTATTGATTTTAAATAATCTATTCTTTATGCCAAGAGGTAGCTTTACAGAGAGTTTCTTAAATTTGTTTACTTTACAATTTTGGGGAATAGTTATTGTTATCTTTTTTGTAGCAGGTCTAATAAATAGAAAAGTAAAACACGTAGTTGATAATAAAGGAGATGTATAATGTTTGATAACTATTCGATTGCAGATTTATTTGCAAATATTTATAAAAAAAAGGTGTTAAATCTAGTTTCATTAATCGTTCTATTTCTTTGTTTAGCAATTCCATATTCTTATAGAGTTCTTACGACAAAGTCTATTGTAAGGGATGTTAGTAACTATTCTAGTTATCTTTCATATAAAATAATAGCACCATCAGAAGGAACTACAACACCTAATAGTAATACAGTAGGAGGCTATAGTGATTTCTACGGTCGTTTAATTCAATCCAATTTAAATGGAGCTTATTTATTCAATGACCAGTCAGAATCAGATATGAAAAAAATTGCGTCAGAATTAATGACATCTGAGGTTACACTTAAAAACTCAAATTTTGATTTTTGGAACAAAAAGATAGAAGTAAATTATTTATTAAATAATGCAGGGATTACAGTGAAAATATTAACACCAAGTAAATTGGCGAATGATATTATTGAACAAAAATTGGATTATTTAGTTGATAAATTTAAACAAGCATACTCAGGAGTCGCAATTGAAAAATTGGAACCAGTTTATTCAAAGGAACTTAAAAAAAGTGAGAGCGAATCGGGTATAAGTAAAGTAACTCTATTAATTCGTTTGATTATACTTGGAATTGGAACTCTATTTTTAGTAATATTTGTTAACATTGCAGCATATATTTTTAATCCAACCATTAATAGAGCAGGGGATTATGAAAAATATGGTGTAGATTTTATCGTAAAAATAGATAATATAGATAATTTTAGAAATGTGATACAATATAAGAATGGGCATAAAAACTTATTATTACTAGGCACAAATAAAAAAGTAATTGATAAGTTTTCCAAGAAGTATGCTAAAGTCCTGCCCCAAAATTTTGTTATTGGAAACATAGGTGACATTAAATCTATTCTAAATTCTGATAATATTTTATTTGTGGAAGAATACGGTATAACTAGATATAAAAACTTTGAAGAAAATCTTCAAGTTATCAAAAATTTAAATAAAAACGTAATAGGTGTCTCAACATTTAGACTGTAGTTTATTTCTATTATAAATTTTTATCTGATTTTGTATTGTACATTAGGCTATGTATTATCATTTGTCAAGTTAATCAAGGTGTAACAAAATGGGATAGACAGAGTTCTACATTTTGGGGCTAGGCATTATCACAAAATTTGTTATGTATAATGAGATAATAAATACACTCGCTAAGAGAGAAGATATACAATGGCAATAGAATGTGTATTGGTTGAAGCTATTGTTTCTCATGGTAGTCAGTAACATGACAGTGATCAGTATGGATTGCTAATAAAATGATGTTGTGAATGAACTTTAATAAGATTTTTGTAGTATAGGGCTTCCCCTGTATAGTAAAGTGTTTTTCTGAGAGAAAATTTCCGTATTTACAGTGTCTCAGTTCAATCTACCCATAAAATTGTTTATTTTGTGGGTAGATTGAAAGTATCAAATATTTTCCAATTCCCTAATGATAGATGTCTTTATAGTTTCTATGATATCAAACTTTTATCGTACGATGTCTTGTCTCAGTAAAACCTTGACAAGGAATCTCATGTTGTCTGAGACAACTAATCTGAGTGCAGAAAGACGAATCTCTTTTTTGGGCTCTTTGTCAACTGTAGTGGGTTGAAGAAAAGCTAAGCTCGAGAAAGGACACATTTCGTCCTTTCTTTTTTGATATTTAGGGCGATAAAAATCCGTTTTTTGAAGTTTTCAAAGTTTCGAAATCCAAAGGCATTGCGCTTGATGAATTTGATGAGATTATTGGTCGCTTCCAATTTTGCGTTAGAATAGGTTAGTTGAAGGGCGTTGACAATCTTCTCTTTATCCTTGAGAAAGGTTTTAAAGATAGTCTGAAAAAGAGGATGAACCTGTTTTAGATTGTCCCCAATGAGTCCGAAAAATTTCTCCGGTTCCTTATTCAGAAAGTGAAAAAGCATGAGTTGATAGAGATGGTAGTGGTGTTTCAAGTCCTCTGAATAGCTCAAAAGCTTGTCTAAAATCTCTTTATTGGTCAAGTGCATGCGAAAAGTAGGGCGATAAAAACGTTTATCGCTGAGTTTCCTACTATCTTGTTGGATGAGTTTCCAGTAGCGTTTGATAGCCTTGTATTCATGAGATTTTCGTTCAAACTGATTCATGATTTGGACACGCACACGATTCATAGCACGGCTCAAGTGTTGGACAATGTGAAAGTGATCTAGAACGATTTTAGCACATGGAAAAAGCTGTTTAGCCAAGGCATAATAAGGGCTAAACATATCCATTGTAATGATTTCCACTCGACATCGGACGGCTCTATCATATTTAAGAAAGTGATCTCGGATGATAGCTTGTGTTCTACCCTCAAGAATAGTGATGATGTTGAGTTTGTTAAAATCTTGCGTAATGAAACTCATCTTTCCCTTTGTAAAGGCATAGTCGTCCCAAGACATGTGAGTTGGTAGGTAGGATAAATCCGTTTTGAATTTGAATTCTTTTAGTTTTCGAATGACAGTTGAAGTTGAAATGGCCAGCTGATGGGCAATGTCTGTCATAGAAGTCTTTTCAATTAGCTTCTGGGCAATCTTTTGGCTGATGATACGAGGAATTTGGTAATTTTTCTTGACGAGTGAGGTCTCGGCGACCATCATTTTCAAGCAATGATAGCACTTGAAACGACGCTTTTTCAGGAGAATTCTAGTAGGCTTGCCAGTTGTTTCGAAGTAAGAGATCTTAGACGGCTTTTGAAAGTCATATTTCTTCAATAGACTTCCGCAATCAGGACAAGATGGGGCCTCACAATCTAGTTTAGCAATAATTTCTTTGTGGGTATTCCAATTTATGACATCCATAAATTGGATATTAGGCTCTTTAATGTCTAGCAGTTTTGTGATAAAGTGTAATTGTTCCATATGATTCTTTCTAATGAGTTGTTTTGTCGTTTTGCGTTATAGGTCATATGGGAATTTTTTCTACAATAAAATAGTCTCCATAATATCCATAGTGGATTTACTCACTATAAATTCTTTAATTCTCTATTTTCAGTATAATTATTTGAATTTTGATAATATAATGAAACTGTTCTTTTGAGGTTTTTTATATCTTTATATGCTATAATGGTAGTTGGAACTTCTTAGAAAGGAACTATTCTTTTTCATGAAAAGTATTAAACTAAATGCTTTAGCATATCTAGGGATCAGAATACTAAACATTATATTCCCTCTTTTAACAGGAACACATGTAGCTCGTGTATTAGATAAAACATACTATGGTTATTTCAATTCTGTTGACACTATACTCTCGTTTTTCTTGCCTTTTGCTACATACGGAGTATATTCATATGGTCTAAGAGGCATTAGTAACGTAAAAGATAATAAAAATGAGGTAAACAAAGTATTTTCTCAATTATTCTATCTTTGTATAACTTGTACCAGTTTATGTATTGTAATCTATATATTTGCTTATCCTTTGTTTTTTGAAAATAATCCTGTACTGAAAAAGGTTTATTTAGTAATGGGGATTCAATTAATTGCACAAATGTTTTCCATAGAATGGGTTAATGAAGCATTGGAAAACTATGATTTTCTTTTTTATAAAACAGCTTTGATTAGAACTCTCATGTTATTTTCTATATTTATATTTGTTAAAGAAGAAAAGGATATTATACCTTATACATTGATAATGAGTTTATCTACTCTTATAAATTATTTAATTAGTTATTTTTGGATAAAAAGAGATATCAAATTAGTTAGAATAGATATTAAAGATTTTAAGCCTCTGTTTTTGCCACTTACTGCTATGCTTGTTTTTTCAAGTGCAAATATGTTATTTACTTTCCTTGATAGATTATTCTTAGTAAAAATAGGCGAAGAGTTATATGTGACATACTATACAATGGCTCAAAGAATTGTTGGAGTTATAGCTGGCTTAATTACTGGAGTTGTAAGTGTAAGTGTTCCTAGACTGAATTATTATTTAGGAAAAGGGGATAAAACTTCTTATTACAATTTAGTAAACAGAGGAAGCCGTATGTTTATGTTTTTTATTATACCTATAAGCCTTGGATTAACTGTGTTAGGAACTGAGGCAATACTGATATACGGAAGTGAAAAATATGTTGAGGGAGGTATGTTAACCTCGTTATTCGCTTTTAGATCAATTTTCTTATCTTTAGATATTATATTAGGAACTCAAATTATATTTGCTCATGGCTATGAAAAACAACTAACGCTTTTCACTCTATTTTCGGGTATTATAAACATTTTATTAGACAGTATATTGTTTATGAATAATATTTCAAAACCAGAATTTTACCTGATAACTACAATGATTTCTGAAATTATTTTATTAATAATCTATTCAAGATTTATTATTACAAAACAATTAATTTCATTAAAAAATATATTCTACTACACTATACGATATTTTATGTATAGTCTTACATTTATACCAATTTATTTTATAGTTAATATTGTTAATCCTACAGAAATGATCATAACTTCCAAATTAATTATAAATATAGTTATGACTATAATTCTATCAATAACAAGCTATACAGTTTTATTATATGTAACCAATGATGCAATCTTACAAGAAGTTTTTGAGCATCTTAAACGAATCAAAAGGAAAATTTTAAAATTTGGGAGAAAAGAATGAAAAAAATAACAGTAGATGAAGCTAAAAATATAGAATTGGATATTTTATCTTATATAGATACTTTTTGTAAAAAAAATGGCATAGAATATTTTCTTAATTATGGAACACTGATAGGAGCTGTTAGGCACAAAGGTTTTATACCGTGGGATGACGATATTGATATTAGCATGACACGTGAAAATTATAATAAATTCATCGACTTATTTGAAAAAGATAGTTCAAAATATAAGTTACTCTCATTAGGGACGCAAAAAGAATATTACAATAATTTTATAAAGATAGTAGATACATCCACTGTTATTGAAAATACAAGAGTATATACATCTTATCCCTCAGGTGTCTTTATTGATATATTCCCTATGGATACCTTTAATGACAAAAAAATCATGAAATTATTTTATAGATTGGAAAGTTTAAAATTACTAGCATCAAGTAAGAGAAAGAATATTATTTATAAAGATAGTCAAATTAAAGATTTAATTAGACAAATTATTTGGTTCATATTACTGCCAATACCACCAAAAGTTTTTGCAATTATTATGGAAAAACTGACTAAAAAACACTATAATCCAAATGGTAAATTTATAGCTTTCCTTTCTTCAAAGTTGGGAGAAAAAGAGGTATTTGAAAGAAAAATTTTTGAAGAAATAATAACTTTAGATTTTGAACATCTTAGACTACCAGCTCCCCAAAATTATGATTTCATTTTAACACAGTATTATGGTGATTACATGCAGTTGCCACCTGAAGAAGAAAGAGTTTTTGGGCATGAGTTTGATGTATACCTGCTTGAGGACAAGTAACAATCATATTTAGAAGATGAGGTCAAATTAACATTTCTAACTTAAAGATACTATCATGTCTGAGGCAAGATTAATGGAAAGTTAGAAGATAGACTGTTCAGACACATGAAACAGGTAGGTATTAAAAAACTTGATTTTATTCTAGGAACCCATGTCCATAGTGATCACATTGGTTCTGCAGATGAAGTTCTTAAACGTTTTCCTGTTGATAGATTTTATTTAAAACGATATGCTGATGAACGTATTGCAACAAAATGGAGATTGTGGGATAACCTTTATAATTACGATAATGCTGTAAAGACTGCTACTGAACGTGGAGTAAAATTAATACAAGATATCTCAGATAAAGATAGTCATTTTACTTTAGGTGACATGGATATTCAGCTGTATAACTATAAAAAGCAACGGACATCTAAAAAGGGTATTTGATGACATTCAAACTCAATTGTAGCAGTTGTAACAGTAGCAGGTAAGAGAATCTATCTTGGTGGAGACTTGGATAATGTTGAGGGTGCAGAAGATAAGTTGGGACCTGTAATTGGTAAGGTAGATATGCTGAAATGGAATTATCACTATGATGCTAAAATTTCTAATACTATTCCATTCTTAGACTACTTATCACCGAAGGTGGTTGTACATACTTCGGCTGCAGATGCAAACCTTTCTACAACTAGAGATTATCTTAAAAGAAAAAATATTCAGGTTGTTCATGCATCTAGTCAGACAAAAGATGCAACAGTCTTTACAATAGGCGAAAAAGGATTTACGGATATTTCTGAAAGTCTACCAAATATACCTTCAGTAAATGAAAAATGGTATAAAGAAGACGGATACTGGAAGTATCGTTTATCTGATACACAAATGGCTATTGGCTGGAAGAGAATTGCTGGAGATTATTATTTCTTTAACGGGAAAGGACAGATGCAAGCTAGCAAATGGCTTCATTTGAATGACTCCCGAGAAAAGCTTGATGGTAGATGGTATTATTTAAATAGTAGTGGTAAGATGCAAGAAGCTGGCTGGTTCAAGAAGGACGGTTTTTGGTATTATATTAGCTCTACAGGTAATCGGAAATATAATGAATTAGTGGAAATTTCTGGACAAAAATATTTCTTTAATCAAGAAGGTGTGATGCAAACTAGATGTGCCTTTGTTGATGGTCACTGGAACTATTTTGCAAGTTATGGAGCTATGAAAACTGGCTGGGTCAAGGATCAGGAAACTTGGTATTATCTGGATAAAGATGGCATCATGTTAACTGGTAGACAAGATATAAATGGTGTTCGTTACTATTTGAATGCTAGTGGAGCCATGCAGACTGAGTGGCAGAAACTTGAGGAGAAATGGTATTTTTATTCTGATTCAGGAATTGGTCAAACTGGTTGGCTAAAAAATCATGATAAGTGGTATTATCTTGAATCTAAGGAAGGCACTATGTTGGTTGGCCTTAATCAAGTAGATGGCAAGCAATATTACTTTAGTGCGTCTGGTGCTATGCAGACTGGCTGGCAACGGGTTGATGGTAACTGGTACTATTTCCAAGCAGATGGTTCCTTGTTGAAAAATTCTACCACACCTGATGGTTATAAAGTAAATGAAGAAGGTATATGGAAACAAGTAGTTGCTGTTGATAAGCAGCAAAATAATTCTACAAACAAACAGGAAACATCTACTTTAACTGATAAATCAGACAAGATTAATAAGGAAGAAAAGCAAGAAAATCATAAAGAAATTAACTCTTCAAATTCAGAAAAACAAAAAGAGGATTCGATTATAGAGTCAAGTATTGCCAATAAGAAAGAAGGCTCTTTGTCAACTGT